>NZ_PJAP01000222.1:0-10653 GCF_002836795.1 Shewanella sp. 11B5
TCGCGGCGAAATAGCCCCTTCTATTGGTTCATCTATTCGTCCCAACCTTACCCAGCAAGTGAATAACACCACCGGTGCTGATTTTAGTCAGTTACTGTCTCAAGCAGTGGGAAGCGTCAATGAGCTACAACAATCATCGGCAAATTTAGCGACTCGTTTAGACATGGGCGACACCACGGTGACCTTGTCTGATACCGTTATTGCGCGTGAGAAAGCTGGCGTTGCCTTTGAGGCCACAGTGCAAGTACGTAATAAGCTTGTCGATGCTTATAAAGAAATTATGAGTATGCCTGTTTAGTCGCAGACTGTTTTTGAGCACTAAATAACATAACAACATTAGATATAGCAGGTACGTATTGTGAGCACAGACATTATGGTAGGTTCGGGTTCAACAGCCGATGGCGGTGTCCAACAAGAGAACAAATCTGGACTTCTTGGTGGCGTTGGTGGTGCAGATATGATGCGTCAAGTCATCATGATTCTGGCACTAGCGATATGCCTTGCTTTGGCTGTTTTTGTGATGATGTGGGCCCAAGAGCCTGATTATCGCCCACTTGGGAAAATGGAAACAGCTGAGATGATCCTAGTCTTAGATGTGCTTGATAAAAACCAAATCGATTATCAAATAAACGTCGACGTGGTAAAAGTGCCTGAAGACAAATATCAAGAAGTGAAATTACTGCTCAGCCGTGCAGGTGTTCAAAGTAGTACTCAAGCAAATGATTACTTAAACCAAGATAGTGGTTTTGGTGTCAGTCAGCGTATGGAACAAGCGCGCTTAAAACAAAGCCAAGAACAAAACCTAGCCAGAGCCATTGAAGAATTAAAAAGTATTAGTCGTGCGAAAGTGATATTAGCGTTACCAAAAGAAAATGTTTTTGCCCGTAATGCATCTAAACCCAGTGCCACAGTAGTAGTCAATGTACGTCGTGGTGGCTTGGGCCAAGAAGAGATTGATGCCATTGTTGATATCGTAGGCTCAGCAGTTCAAGGGCTTGAACCTGCTCGTGTTACGGTAACTGATTCAAATGGGCGTTTACTCAATTCCGGTAGTCAAGATGGTGCGTCCTCTAGAGCACGTCGTGAGCAAGAGCTCGTACAACAGCAAGAGGCTGAATACCGTAAGAAAATCGAGTCAATCTTGATGCCAATTTTAGGCCCTGAGAATTTTACTTCTCAAGTCGATGTGAATATGAACTTTACCGCAGTAGAGCAAACGGCGAAGCGTTTCTCACCTGATTTGCCGGCGATTCGTAGTGAAATGATCATTGAGAGAAATTCGTCTGGTCAAAACTCTGGCGGTATTCCTGGTGCGCTAAGTAATCAACCACCAATGGAATCTGATATTCCGCAAGTGGCAGGTGAAGCGACAGCTTCAACCATGTCTGGTGACTCTTCAAAAGAAGCCACGCGTAATTATGAATTAGACACTACCATCAGCCATACTCGCCAACAAATTGGGGTGGTTCGTCGTGTAAGCGTGTCAGTTGCGATTAACTTTAAACCCGGCCAAGTAGATGAAAATGGTGTGGTTGCTCGGGTACCGAGAACAGAACAAGAGTTAACTAATATTCGTCGTTTATTAGAAGGCGCGGTAGGTTTTAGTACTCAGCGTGGTGATGCGCTGGAAGTGGTAACCGTTCCGTTTATGGATCAGTTAATTGAAGCGTTACCTGAGCCAGATATGTGGGAGGAGCCTTGGTTTTGGCGTGCGATTAAATTGGCATTAGGCGCAATTGTTATTTTAGTGCTCATTCTAGCCGTAGTGAGACCTATGCTTAAGAAGCTAACCAATCCCAATGGAATCAACATGCCTGACGATATTCGTCCTGGACATGAGTTAGCTGAAATTGAAGATCAATATGCTGCAGATACCTTAGGTATGCTTAATACCAAAGAGGCGGAATACAGTTATGCCGATGACGGGTCAATTCAAATACCTAATTTGCATAAAGATGATGATATGATTAAAGCAATTAGAGCGTTAGTGGCAAATGAGCCTGAACTTTCCACTCAAGTGATTAAAAACTGGTTACAAGACAATGGCTAATGAAAAAAAAGATAAAGCAGCTAAAGCTGAGAAAGCAACAGGATTTGATCCTGATTTAGTGACAGGTGTTGAAAAGACTGCAATTTTACTGCTTAGCTTGAGTGAAGCGGATGCGGCGTCAATTTTAAAACACTTAGAGCCTAAGCAAGTGCAAAAAGTGGGTATGGCGATGGCAGCCATGGAAGACTTTGGTCAAGAGAAGGTCATTGGTGTTCACCAACTATTTTTAGACGATATTCAAAAGTTCTCTTCCATTGGCTTTAACAGTGAAGAATTCGTCCGTAAAGCGTTAACCGCAGCATTGGGTGAAGATAAAGCCGGTAATTTGATTGAACAAATTATCATGGGCAGCGGCGCTAAAGGTCTTGATTCATTAAAATGGATGGATGCACGTCAAGTGGCCACCATTATTCAAAATGAACATCCGCAGATTCAAACTATTGTATTGTCGTATTTAGAACCCGATCAAGCTGCTGAGATTTTTAGTCAATTTCCTGAAAATACCCGTTTAGATTTGATGATGCGTATTGCCAACCTTGAAGAAGTTCAGCCAGCGGCATTGCAAGAATTAAACGACATTATGGAAAAACAATTTGCCGGTCAAGGCGGTGCGCAAGCGGCTAAAATGGGCGGCCTAAAAGCGGCTGCTAATATCATGAACTACCTCGACACTGGTGTTGAGAGTCAAATCATGGAAACCATGCGTGAGTCAGATGAAGAAATGGCGCAACAAATTCAAGACATGATGTTTGTGTTTGAAAACCTCATTGATGTTGACGACCGTGGCATTCAGGCCTTGTTACGAGAAGTGCAGCAAGATGTACTGATGAAAGCACTCAAAGGGGCTGATGAAGCCTTGAAAGAGAAAATTCTGGGTAATATGTCTAAACGTGCAGCAGAATTGCTTCGTGACGATTTAGAAGCCATGGGACCAATACGTATTAGCGAAGTTGAAGTCGCACAAAAAGAAATTCTGTCTATTGCCCGTCGACTCAGTGACAGCGGTGAGATTATGCTAGGCGGCGGCGGTGGTGACGAGTTCTTGTAACCACTCCTATATTCATTAATGTGACAGTAATGGCGGGTATTTCTATTTGGATATCCGTCAGCTATCTGTATTATTAGGTCGTACACCTAATACCGTTGCTACGGTTATTATTTTTGTTTTGAGCCAATGTTTTTAACAACACAAGTGATGAATTATGCCTGAATCAAAATCGCCTAAAGATGCACTCAATACGGATAGCGAGTATGAATTTAGTCATTGGCAATTACCTGATATTACCAAAGATAGTAGCCTAGAACCTTCAAATTTGTTCGGTCAGTTTTCTGAGGCCCACACGCCTACTCCTGTTACTGGGGCTGAGAAATCTATGGCGCCACCCACCATGGCGCAAATTGAAGACATCCGCGCTGCAGCTGAGCAAGAAGGATTTGAACAGGGTAAGCAAGAAGGTCATCAACAAGGATTAGAGCAAGGCCGTTTAGAAGGACTGGAGCAAGGTCATCAACAAGGTTTTACTCAAGGCGAACAACAAGGATTAGAAGCTGGGCAAATTAAAGCCAATGAACTTATTGCACAACTTAACCACATTATTTCCCAATTCGAGTTGCCACTTTCCATCTTAGATAACGAAATTGAAGCTGAATTATTGGCCATGACAATCAGTTTAGCCAAATCGGTTATCGGCCATGAACTTAAGACTCACCCAGAACATATATTATCGGCTTTACGCCAAGGTGTTGACGCACTTCCATTGAAAGAACAGCTGGTTAAATTACGCTTTAATCAGGCAGATGCTGAACTCGTAAACCAATGTTACAGCGCTGAGCAACTGCAAAAAAATCAGTGGCAAATCGATATTGATCCGACGTTAGCTAATGGTGACTGTATGATTGAAAGTGTTCGATCTGCTGTCGATTTACGTGTAGAGCAGCGTATTAGCCAAGTGTTTAGTGAATTAGACGCTCAATCGAATCAGTTAGCAAAAAATGTCCAGCAGCAAAAATCAACTCATCCACAATATCAAACCACATCTGTCGATAATTTGAGTGAACATCAGCAAGCCGCTGAGCTTGCTGGTAGAACCGATAGTACAGAAAACACCGATAGGGACGAGATTGGCCAAGGTGATGTTGAAGAACTTGGCGCAGAGATGGGCGCTGATACCGTTACTGAAACGTTAGAACAACAAGTTGATGCTTCTTCGGCAGCGTCAATTGATGCTGAAGATTTTGATGCGGAAAGCTCTGATGCAGCGGCAACTCTCGACACTAGCACGACGTACAATACAAGTGCGCCTCTCAATATAAATGCACAAGCTGACACCTCAATAGCTAATAAAGTGGCTGATGCTCAGCAACAGACGAAAGACCTATCTCAAGGAAATACCGATGAGCACTCGTCAACATAAACTACTTAACAAATTTGCGGTACATCATAAACACGTGTTACCGCTGCGACCGGTTGCAAGTGGCCAGTTGGTTAGGGTTGTTGGTTTAACGCTTGAAGCGACAGGGTGCCGCGCACCTGTTGGTAGTTTATGCTCTATTGAAACCATGGTTGGTGAGTTGGTTGCTGAGGTTGTCGGCTTTGATGACAAGTTACTTTATTTAATGCCTATTGAAGAGCTTAGAGGTGTATTGCCTGGCGCTCGTGTAAAACCTTTAGGCGAACAATCAGGATTAAATGTAGGTTTATCATTATTAGGTAGAGTATTAGACGGTAGCGGCGTTCCGTTAGATGGTTTAGGCCCGCTTAATACAGATCAACATGCATCACGTCATGGTCCTTATATTAATCCATTATCTCGACGAGCGATTACTGAACCGTTAGATGTTGGCGTTCGTGCTATCAACTCGATGTTAACGGTTGGTAAAGGGCAGCGAATGGGCTTGTTTGCTGGTTCCGGTGTGGGTAAAAGTGTGCTGCTTGGCATGATGACACGAGGATCGAAAGCCGACATTATTGTGGTGGGGTTAGTGGGCGAACGTGGCCGTGAAGTTAAAGAGTTTATTGAGGAAATCTTAGGTAAAGAAGGTCGTGCGCGCTCAGTCGTTGTGGCTGCACCTGCGGATACTTCTCCGTTAATGCGCTTACGAGCCTGTGAAACGTCCACTCGTATCGCTGAGTATTTTAGAGATTTAGGTTACGATGTACTATTGCTGATGGACAGTTTAACGCGTTACGCACAAGCACAACGAGAAGTCGCTCTTGCTGTAGGCGAGCCACCTGCCACCAAAGGCTATCCACCTTCGGTATTTGCTAAATTACCGCGCCTGGTTGAGCGAGCGGGTAACGGCGGTGCCGGACAAGGTTCAATTACCGCTTTTTATACGGTATTAACCGAAGGTGATGACCAGCAAGATCCTATTGCCGATGCTTCTCGAGCGATTCTAGATGGCCATATTGTATTATCTCGTCAGCTTGCTGATTCGGGTCATTATCCCGCTATTGATGTGGAAGCATCGATTAGCCGTGTCGCGCCGATGGTGATTAGTGAAGAACACTTAGAAGCGATGCGTAAAGTTAAACAGATGTATTCACTGTATCAACAAAATCGCGATCTGATTTCAATTGGCGCGTACTCGCAAGGCAGCGATCCTAGAATTGATAATGCCATACGTTTACAACCTGCAATGAATGCTTTTTTGCGGCAGGGATTTAAAGAACCGATGACGTTTGAAGAAAGCCGAGTCATGTTGACTCAAATTGCCGCACAGTGTCAGGGATAATATCAATGACTCGAACTGACCCACTATTGACGGTTTTGAAGTTAGCCACCGCCGCAGAAGATCAAGCGGCATTACAGCTTAAGTCTGCGCAATTTGAAAAACAAAAACGCCAGGGCCAGTTGGATGCACTAAATAACTATCGTTTAGATTATATGAAACAGATGGAAGGGCACACCGGTACTACATTACGTGCTAACCAATACCATCAATTTCATCAATTTATTCGCCAAGTAGATAGTGCAATCACCCAGCAAGTTGCCGCTGTTAAAGATGCCGAAAAACAGGTGGGTTATCGTCAAATTCATTGGCAAGAAAAACAACAAAAACGCAAAGCGGTAGAAATGCTATTAAGCCAAAAAGCAACTAAAGCGATGGTAATAGAAGCTAAACGCGAACAAAAAATGTCGGATGAATTTGCTATGCAGCAATATTTTCGTCGAAATCTTAAATAGTCCTACCAGTCAAATGACTCTCTAATCCTAATATCGTTTACGCTTAACTTTTTCGTTACTCTTTTTGTATGTTTAATCACTGAAATGTTATTCAGCCAATGCGTATTGGCATTTAAATTGCTTAATAACAATGATTGAAATAAAAATCGTCAGCGAAGCGACAGTGAATAACTCTTTATGAGGTTTTCACAATGACCTTATTGATATAGCGAAATAAACCGTTATATGACGCATAAGGTTTAAATACAGAGCTATTTATTAGACGACCAATAACTTAACCTTGTTTGATTGAGTGGAGCAGATTATGCAGCAGATGAGCAATATCTTACTTGGCAGTAGCAGTAAATCTGCCGATGTGAGTACGAAGGGAAATGTACAAGATGTTGAAAATACATCATTCTTATCTGCTTTCAATCAGGCGAGTGAATCCGATCTTGTTATACGGCGTAGTGGTAATACAGCGCAGGTGTCAATTGATACAGACGTTGACAAAACCAGTGTTGCGTTAGCAAACGAGTTGTCTACCGAAGAAAATGCAGATGCGGAATTGATTTTTGCTCAACTTAATATGGCCGATTCATTTAATAAACGTCATTCCTCTGGCGGAAATGAATTGCCGCATGTCGATAAATCTGACGTTTATTTTGACGCAGCAGTTTCCACAGAACCTGAAAGTAACACTGCAGATGTGGATCTTGATAGTGATCTTATTGAACTTGAAGCTGATGTTTCTTCTATTAAAGATGTTCTTTCTCAGCTTAGTCCAGAAGACCTCGACAACTTAGTGGCATTTGCCGATTTATCTATACAGGATATTCAAGCTCTAGACTATCAAGAGTTAAGCCAATTACTTAGTGACTTCAATTTACAAGCAACGGTTATGACTAGCAGTGATGAATTGTCTTCTAGCACGCTTAATAGCCAACAATCCGATAGCGTGCTTAATAGTGAAGAACAGAGCCAATTTGATAAGTCTGTTGCCACAAGCGTGGCTGTTCAAGGTCAAGTAAGTGCGACAAACCTGAATTCAGCAACCGCTAAAGTCGATCAAACTGTAGCTTTACATTCTGGAGTTAGCAGTTCAGCAGCGTTAACTGAAGTTACGTCGGCGATGACAATTGATCCTGATACCATTTTAGGCGACAAAACTCGTATTGATGGCAACATCAAATTAGACACTGATAATGCCAAAATGCTAGCAAAAGCTGACTTTTCGGTGGTCTTAGATTCCTTAGCGACAAAACACGCCTCCGGTGATCCTTCAACCGCTGTAAATCAAACTAGTTTTGGATTAGATACACTGACTGACATCGGTGACACTGACAGCAAGGCGTTACAAAATCAGAGTAGCTTTACCTCGGTTCATAAAAGTGATGTTCCGCAATTTCAGCTATCGTTAAGACCACAAGGAGAACCAGGTGCTCAGATGCAAGAGATGATCCAGCGTTTTTCTCCGGTAATGAAACAGCAGTTAATAACCATGGTCAGTAATGGTATCCAACAAGCTGAAATTCGTCTTGATCCGCCAGAACTTGGACATTTAACGGTTAAAATTCAGATTCAAGGTGATCAAACTCAGGTACAGTTTCATGTAGCGCAGTCGCAAACCCGCGATATCGTTGAACAAGCGATGCCTCGATTACGCGATATGCTGGCTCAAGAAGGATTACAACTGACAGACAGCCAAGTGTCCCAAGGTGATGGTGGTAGTGAACAACCGCATGAACAATCATCTAATCAAGGTGGGGGAGACAGTCAGTTGGACGAAATTTCAGCACAAGAGGTCAGCTTGATGACAAATCCATCAAGGAGTTTACATTCAGCTATAGATTATTATGCTTAAGCAGGTAACCTATAGCAATAATATGACTTTTCAATAGAAGCTGACTACTTAGCTACGTTTTAATGTTAATCACAATGTTGATTAGGAACCAGAATGCCTGAACAAGAATTAGAATTGAATGAAGCCTCTGAAGGCGGTAAGAAAAGCAAAAAATTAGTCATCTTTGGTGGTATTGGTTTGGTGTTGGCTTTGCTTATTGGGGGAGGCGTGTGGTTTTTTATGGGCTCTGATGAACCTGAAAATACTGACTCTCAGACAGAAACAGAGACATCTACAGATGCCAAACCTATGTCGATGGAAGAAGCTAATTATGTCGGTATGCCGAGACCTTTCCTATTTAATTTGCCCGGCGTTGACCGAGCTAGACTGGTTGAAATTAAAGTTCAATTAATGGTGCGTGGTGATGATAGTGTATTGACACAAAAACATATTCCATTGATTGAAGATGCATTATTAACTACTTTTAGTGCTGCAGACGTACAAAAACTCAGTACCCAAGCCGGTAAAGATGAGCTACGTCAGTTAGCGTTACTCAATGTTCAAAATACGCTGCAACCAATAACAGGCAAGAAAGTTGTTGAAAAAGTCCTGTTTACTGGCTTTGTAATGCAATAACCAAAAGCATTAACTGCTAAGGCGATGATGTGAGTGATTTATTAAGCCAAGATGAAATTGATGCGCTATTGCATGGTGTTGATGATGTTGATGATGATGAGATAGAAGAGGACAGCGCTGATGCGCGTTCATATGATTTCTCTTCTCAAGACAGAATTGTGCGTGGCCGTATGCCCACGCTTGAAATCGTAAATGAGCGATTTGCACGGCATTTACGCATCAGTATGTTTAACATGATGCGCCGCGCAGCCGAAGTGTCGATCAATGGCGTACAAATGCTGAAGTTTGGCGAGTATGTGCATACTTTATTTGTGCCAACCAGTTTAAATATGGTGCGTTTCAGCCCACTTAAGGGCACTGCATTAATCACCATGGAAGCACGATTAGTCTTTATTCTGGTAGACAATTTCTTTGGTGGTGATGGCCGGTTTCATGCCAAAATTGAAGGCCGTGAATTTACACCAACAGAGCGCCGTATTGTGCAGTTGTTGCTTAAAATTATTTTTGAAGATTATAAAGAAGCATGGGCACCGGTAATGGATGTGGAGTTTGAGTACCTCGACTCTGAAGTGAATCCTGCAATGGCGAATATTGTCAGCCCGACCGAAGTGGTAGTGATTAATTCGTTCCATATCGAAGTTGATGGCGGCGGCGGTGATTTCCATATTACCATGCCGTATTCGATGATTGAGCCTATTCGTGAATTACTCGATGCCGGTGTTCAAAGTGATAAACAAGATACTGATATGCGCTGGTCGCAAGCATTACGTGATGAAATCATGGATGTGCAGGTCGGTTTTGATGTCAATGTTGTTGAACATGAAGTGACATTACGTGATGTTATGGGGTTTAAAGCAGGGGATATTATTCCGATAGATTTACCAGAACACATTATGATGCGAATTGAAGGTTTGCCTACTTATCGTTGTAAAATGGGGAAATCGCGCGATAATTTAGCATTAAAAATCAGTGAGAAAATTCCGCGGCCAGAAACGGTTAAAACAGAGATGCAATTAGTGACTCGCAAAGGCAAGTCGCGTGATATTTCAGATTTATAAGGTGAAGTAGAATGAGCACAGAAGATACAGGCGATGACTGGGCTGCAGCAATGGCAGAGCAAGCTTTAGAAGAAGCAGAACATGTCGAACTTGATGAGTTAGTCGATGACTCTAGACCGATTACGAAAGAAGAAGCAGCCAAGTTAGACGGTATTCTAGATATTCCGGTAACGATTTCCATGGAAGTGGGTCGTAGTTTTATTAGCATCCGTAATTTACTCCAGCTCAACCAAGGTTCGGTGGTCGAACTTGACCGTGTAGCTGGTGAGCCTTTAGACGTTATGGTTAATGGAACCTTAATTGCTCATGGTGAGGTAGTGGTAGTGAATGACAAATTTGGTATCCGTTTAACGGATGTTATTAGCCAAACAGAACGTATTAAAAAACTAAAATAACTAAAATAACTAAAATTATATTATAAACAATAATATAGCAAATATTAGCACGTGCTGAAGTTTGCTTGATTGGTTGCACAAACAAGGAATAGCAGTGGCGAATATAATACTAATGCTGAGCATTATGAGTGAGGCGTTAAGCGTCCCTGAAGTGTCTAGCACTCTAGCTAAAAATACCTCTGCTCACCCTGTTGAAGTGTCCAATGTGGCAACTTTGGCCAACATGGTTGGTGGATTAATTGTCGTATTAGCGATTATTTTTTTGTTAGCTTATATTGTAAAACGCCTTAAGTTAGTGCCATCAAGTGGCGGTGTGATTAAAACGATTGCAGTGACTTCCATCGGCCAACGTGAAAAAGTGGTACTGGTAGAGGTAAATGGCCAGCAATATCTACTTGGTGTAACCTCGCAACAGATTAATCTGATTGATAAGTTAGCCACTCCCGTCGACGTTCCCATTTCCTCGTTTGCTAGTCGTCTAAAACAAGCCAAGGAACAGCAATAA
>NZ_PJAP01000566.1:0-4277 GCF_002836795.1 Shewanella sp. 11B5
TGGTTATATTTAGCTGAAGCACATGGCTAAATAAGAGTAAAAGTTGCAGGTAGATTTATTTTCCAACCTGCATTTTTATCAAGTTGTAATAAAAGCCGCTTTTTAGCGGCTTTTTTTTGTTTATAATGGCTGCAATATGCCAATAAATAATAAGTCCTCTATGTTACCTTTGCTATCACATAAACAAACATTAGAACCTATCTATCTTGAGTATCTTGACGCGCTTGAACAAAGCGAGTTTGAAGGTGAAATAGACAAGCGTTACAGTGCGCGGCTTATTCAGGCAACCGACAATTCGGTGTATCAATTTTTGCCTCAAGCGGTGATATATCCTCTACATCAACAAGATGTTGAGTTGGTATTATCGTTAGCAGCACAACCACAATATAAACAAGTGACCTTTAGTGCGCGTGGCGGCGGAACAGGGACTAATGGCCAATCGCTTACCCACGGATTAATTTTAGATGTGTCACGCCACTTAAACCAAGTGCTAGAAATTAATGCCGAGGAAGGTTGGGCGAGGGTGCAAGCCGGTGTAGTGAAAGATGCGTTAAATGATGCCTTACGTCCACATGGATTCTTTTTCAGTCCAGACTTATCAACCTCAAACCGTGCAACCGTTGGTGGTATGGTCAATACCGATGCATCTGGTGCCGGTTCATTAGTTTACGGTAAAACCTCCGATCACGTATTAGGCATAACCAGTGTACTGATTGATGGCAGCGTATTAACCACCACACCAATTGACCAAGACAAGTTGGCCGAGCAACCTTTTGGTGACAATCAACTCGGCAATAGCATTGCCAGCCAAATAGCAGAAGTTTGCCGCGTAAAGCGTGACACCATCATTGAGCGTTTTCCAAAGTTGAATCGTTTTCTCACGGGCTATGATTTAAAGCATGTGTGGAATGATGATTTAAGCCAGTTTGATTTATCACGTATTTTAACGGGCTCAGAAGGTACGCTTGCGGTGATCACCGAAACCAAGCTTAACCTGACTCCATTGCCGAAAACCCGCATGATGGTCAACATCAAATATGATTCATTTGAATCTGCGTTGCGTCATGCACCGTCATTAGTACAGGCCAATGCTACCGTAGTTGAAACCGTTGACTCTAAAGTGCTTAACCTTGCCCGCGAAGACATTATTTGGCACTCAGTTGCCGATCAAATTAAAGCCGTGCCTAATAAGATCATCGAAGGTCTTAATATGGTTGAGTTTGCCGGTGAAGATGATGTTGTTAAACAGAAACTCGCACTGTTAGAAGAAATGCTGACTGAACAACTGAACCAACAGCAGTTCGGTTTAGTCGGTTTTCAAATTATTAGTGAAAGAAGTGATATCGATAGTATTTATGCTATGCGTAAAAAAGCCGTGGGTTTATTGGGCGCAACAAAAGGCAGCCGTAAACCGTTAGCGTTTGCCGAAGATACCGCCGTACCACCAGAAAACCTAGCCGACTATATTATGGAGTTTCGTGCGCTGCTCGATAGCCATAATTTGCAATACGGTATGTTTGGTCATGTGGATGCTGGTGTGTTGCACGTGCGACCCGCATTAGATATGTGTGATGTTGCCGACGAGCAATTACTGAAAGTGATATCAGATCAAGTTGCCGCATTAACGCTTAAGTATGGCGGCTTAATGTGGGGAGAACACGGTAAAGGGGTTCGTGGTGAATACGGACCAGCGGTATTTGGTGATGAGCTTTATGCCGTGCTTGAGCAAATTAAAGGCTTATTTGACCCAGATAACCGCCTTAATCCAGGCAAATTAGTGGCGCCCCCTAAATCTGGTCCATTAATGTTTAATGTCGACAGCGCAAAACGCGGCAGTTTCGACAGACAAATTCCTGTTCAAGTGCGTGATGCTTTTCCTGATGTGATGAACTGTAACGGTAATGGGTTATGTTTTAATTACAGTAGTTATTCACCCATGTGTCCGTCATTTAAAGTCACTGGCGATAGAGTGCAATCACCTAAAGGCCGTGCTGGGTTAATGCGCGAATGGTTGCGATTACTTGAAGCCGAAGGTGTTGATGTTGACGCGTTAGCAAAATCTAAACCACTAGGGTGGATGCAGCGTACTCAAAATACCCTCAATAACCAGCGTGACTATGATTATTCGCACGAAGTCATGGAATCACTTAAAGGCTGTTTAGCCTGTAAAGCCTGTTCGGGTCAGTGCCCGGTTAAAGTCGATGTGCCTAAGTTTAGAGCCCAGTTCTTTAATATTTATTACAAACGCTATTTACGCCCAGCCAAAGACTATTTAGTTGCAGGTATCGAAGACTCACTACCACTGATGGCCGCAATGCCTAAATTAACCAATTTGGCCTCGCAAAATCCGCTGAGCCAGTGGGTTATTAAAAAAGCCATTGGTTATGTAGATGCGCCTAAATTATCTGTACCTACGCTAAAACAGCGTTTAGATGGTCATGCTAGCCGTGGTTATGACTTAGATGCGCTATGCGCGATCCCACAAGCGCAGCGCAGCCAACATGTATTAGTAGTACAAGATCCATTTAACAGCTTTTACGATGCAGGTTTGGTTTATCGTTTTATTCAATTAATCGAAAAGCTAGGCTTTAAACCGGTATTACTGCCCTTTAAACCAAACGGTAAACCGACTCATATTAAAGGCTTTTTAGACAAGTTTGCCAAAACAGCGCAAAACAGTGCTGATTTCTTAAACCGCGTACATGCCCTTGGCATGCCGATGGTGGGGTTAGACCCTGCATTAGTGTTATGTTATCGCGACGAATACAAAGAAGTCTTAGGTCAACGTCGTGGTCCATTTGAGGTGCTATTGGCTAATGAATGGTTAACCGATGTTGTGGCAAGCCGCAATGATGCGCCAGTCGTTGATAGTGATGCACCACAATTTACTTGGTTTAGTCATTGTACTGAATCGACCGCCAAACCTAATACGGCCAACGAATGGAAAGCAATATTCAGCCATTTTGGTGCTAAACTCAACAGCGTTAATTTAGGCTGTTGTGGTATGGCCGGCACCTATGGGCATGAACTTGAAAACCTCGAGCGTTCAGAACAGTTATTTGAAATGTCTTGGCAACCAAGCATTGAAAAAATTGCTGAAAATAGCCAAGTGTTGGTGTCGGGTTATTCATGTCGTAGCCAAGTAAAACGTTTTGCAGGTTTTAAGCCGCAACATCCTATTGAAGCGTTACTTAAATTACTCGAGTAGGTAAGTATAATGACAGATGAAACAGCGACATTAAGTACATTTACTCAACCTGATGGTGTGGCACTGTGCAGTGATGATGTTCTGTTTCATATTCAAGCCAATGGCGATTGGCTGTATCTAGACAGTCCGTTGCCAGCAAAATTTGCGGCTTTGTTCAGTAGTATTTTGCACTGTATCGACAATGAGTATTTGTTAATTACACCAGTCGAGAAAGTCAAAGTCACCGTTGAAGCCTATCCATTCCTGCTGGTGGACTATCAAGATACATCTTTGGATGGTGATTCAAACAATCAACTGATATTTACCAGCAGCATAGGTACGCAGCTCTCAGCCATTAATATCGCAGATATTATCGTCACAGACGATGGTATTTACGCACCATTAATCAGAGGCTTGGTAGGGCAATTAAACCGAGCCTGTTATTACCGCTACATAAACGAGTACTTATCTTTTGACTCGGCTAACCTTAATTAAAAATAATAAATGCATATAAAACAGTGGTTTATATCTCTACCTGTGTTGCATTGATTTGCAATAGACTCGCTATTTACGCATCAATGCGCCTAGTTAGCAAAACAAATGACAAGTTTGATATGAAATGGCCTAAATATATTGGTTTAAATTCGTATTTCCCATCTCTTATCTCGAGTTAAGATTAAAATAGCTTCTATTAACGTATAGAGATGGTAATCTAATTCATGTTCAGGTGTGTTTGACTTCGTGTTGATGCTGTCACTGTTTAGTCAGTAAAGTCTTTAACCGAAAGTGAGCATACGGATGACGATGTAGGAGGTATCATTTGAAACGCTTTGAAAGTTTAAGTTACCTAATTTCCCATCTTAATATTGCCTTGCAGCAACAGCTTGATGTGCGTTTAAAGCGCTACGAGTTAGACAGTAAACTTTGGCCGGTGCTATTTACCTTATGGCAAGAGGAAGGCTTAAGCCAAACTGAGTTGTCTAAGCGTTGTGATGTGGCCAACTACACCATGACGCGGCTGCTAGATAATTTACAAGTTCAGGGATTTATCACTCGCCATCAAGAAGCGGACAATCGCCGCGCATTTCAA
>NZ_PJAP01000567.1:0-4261 GCF_002836795.1 Shewanella sp. 11B5
GGTCATACCTGTCCTGATAAGTTTTCTCTATTGGTTTTTTACACATTCACTAACAATAACTCCATAATTAGATATGTCTTTTCGCACCCTTGAGAAAATATTCCAAGTCCCCTTTATTACTTTTGCTATTCCTTTTACAACCTCACCACAAGAAATATCCAACCCACCACTCTCCTTTAGGGCTACATAGCTTCCAAGCCTAATTGATTTCTGATAGAGCTCTTTTGCTTTAGTTAAATTAGGTTGAACACCATGCCCGTAACGATAAATACGAGCTAACATCAATGTGGCTACTAGTCCGTCCATATTCGCAGCTTTCAAATACAACTGTTTTGATTTTATGTAGTCTTGATCCACACCAACCCCGAAAAAGTAAAGCCTTCCAAGAGCTGTATAAGCATACATGTCATCACTTAAATCAATCGCTTTTTTATAAAATGTAGCCGCTTTTGAAAAGTCTTGTTCAATAGTCGCTGTTGATGGCATTTCATACAGCCGCCCTATTTCAACCAACGCCTCATCAATTCCATTTTTAGCCATACTTTTATATAGATAAATAGCTTGGTCGTATTTATTTTCACTCACCAGACGTATTGCATCATCCCATAAAGACAGTTCATCATACTCTGGATGCATTATAGAGCCCTCTTCAGTTTATTCTTCCCCCAACACCAGATATTGAAACACATTAATGATATGGGGAAAAGTAAGCCAAATGAAGTTCTACTGAACTGAGTGGGTAATCGGCCCTAACATTGAAAGGGGCAAAAACGAGTTAGTTTTCTTGACTTGGAAATGGTGTGATTCAACTCTGAACTTGAGGACGTTGAAGAAAATAGCGTGATGCTCACATGGATGTGAGCTTAGCTTTCGCGGTACAGGATGTACCATCGGAAGCGTTAGTATTTTCGAATAAGGCCGAAGCCATATTCAAATGAAGTTCAACGCTGAATCAATCCCCCATGGCGACTTTTCGCTTTTCAGAAAATGTTGCGGGGCGGCTGGGTGATCCAAGAGGGAATAGCCGTTGATTTCCTCTTGGTCTGGTGTGGGCGAAGCGCCACGACGTTAGTGGCCGCAGGCCATAGCCTAACCAACTTTAAGGCAGAAATAAGCTAGCAGACCTTCCCAACATGAAACAATTTCAAACTTAACATCACTAATATTGAAAGGTCATTCTTAGAGATTAAACATGTTTAATTTTTAACCACTATGCTGACTCATATTGATCTATATCTAATTTTATTGCTCTACGTCCTTGTAAACTGATCATTCAATCGTTATCTGGAAGGCGATGCAAAGGTCTTCCTTTTCCCATTATCAAAAAGGAGTCAGATATGTCATTACAAGGAAAAGTCGCTCTCGTCACTGGCGCTGGTCAGGGCATCGGACGTGCCATTGCACTTCGTTTAGCAAAAGATGGGGCAAATGTTGCCATCGTTGATCTAAACGAAGAAAAAATGCTCGCGGTATCTCTTGAGGTAGAAGCTTTTGGTCGAAAATCAACGACTTTCAAAGCTGACGTAAGCGACCGAGAACAAGTTTATGCCGCTATAAATCATGCAGAAAAAACCTTAGGTGGATTCGATATTATGGTGAATAACGCAGGTATTGCGCAGGTTCAAGCCATATCAGATATTACCCAAGAAGACATGGATAAAATCCAAAAGATCAACGTAGATGGAACACTTTGGGGCATTCAAGCCGCGGCAAAGAAATTCATCGAACGCAAACAAAAAGGAAAAATTATAAATGCCTCTTCCATTGCTGGCCATAACGGGTTTGCTTTACTAGGTGCATACTCGGCGACTAAATTTGCAGTGCGCGCGCTAACTCAGGCAGCAGCACAGGAATATGCTAGTGCAGGTATTACAGTAAATGCTTATTGCCCTGGTGTGGTCGGAACCGATATGTGGGTTGAGATTGATAAACGTTTTTCTGAAATTACTGGGGCAGCAATAGGTGAAACGTTTAAAAAATACGTGAAAGGTATCGCACTAGGTCGTGCGCAAACACCTGTGGATGTCGCCAACTTTGTTTCATATTTAGCGGGTCCAGACTCTGATTATATGACAGGTCAAGCACCGATGATCGATGGCGGTATGGTTTACCGTTAACAATAACCAAACGATCGTGAAATGCAAGATTGTGTATTTTGCTGTGTCTTGGGGGGATATTTGGTCTAAAAATTGTGGGCTAACACTGAGAGTAACAATATAGCCTGCAGTTTTTAGCTCCGTGATTAACAGCAAAGGAAAAAATAGGTTACATTCTAAAAAACACTACTCTTAGGTGAGAATGTCTATTGCTAATCGGGTTGCAAGCTAAGGCTTTATTTTCCTGCTTAATATTTTTTTACTGTTAAGCTTAATTTCCATTTGTTCTCGAAAGTCTTTTTGAATACGTGAATGGATAAAAAGGGTTATCGCCATCGCTATAAAACCGCCAAGACTTGCCAGAGCCATATCTTTATGTGCATCCCAAACATCTCCCTGTGTGCCTAAATACGCCATTCCTAGCTCGCCACCAAATGTCTCGGCGGCGCCCCACTCAATCAATTCATATAGCATCGATGTTGCCATAATAAGATTTAAAGGCGTTAAATAGCTCCAAAAGCCTTTCAAACCAGCAATTCGACAATACAAATCCCTAACCGGGTATGCCAATAAAAGACCGTATGCCAAATGAATCAATCTATCAAAATTATTCCTGGTCCAGCCCATATATTCATTAAGGCTAAAGTTAAAATACGATGTTAAAAATGCATCATAGGGGACATTGGAATAAGTATAATATGAACCTATTTCATGCAAGCTCATAAAGGCAAATATCAAACTATAAGAGAGTCGCGATAATGGGCATTTCTTATACGTAAAAAAAATGAAAATAGCAGATAAGACAACTAATACATTCTCAAGCGCCCAATCGGCTCGGTCATGAGGCGATATAGAAATAACTAGGAATTCAATGCCAAAGATAACTGAAAGGATTAGAAAGTATCGTTTATGTTCCATAATATTTTTAGCCATTCTGAATTAACGGTAATCTTACTAGGGAGTCAAAGTCTGCTGTATACCCTTTGGGACTCAACGCCGTGCAATCTCTCACTAACGCGAGGGCTACTGAAAAATAATAAACTCATTCTTTTAAATGCTGCATGTAAAATAACGGATTTTGCTTATATTGATGGATTGATCAACCCATCAATAGGCTAAAAGACTTAATATTGCCAGCCATTTTTAATGCTCATTAACTTAACCTCTTTCAATCAACATTACGATAGGCTTTTTATGACAGGCCAATATAGTAATTCCAACTCAGCAGAAAAATTTGATATCAATCAATTAAAAATAAAGTAGTTAGCTTTAAATATTAGTCGTTAAGCGCACAACCAGCGCTGGCAGTTTGATGACCTTGTGGTCTTTTTCGTTCGAGATGTTCACAATATTCAGTTAATGCAGCTAACGCCCCTACTGCGCTTTAAATAATGAGTGTTTGCTAGGTTGGGTGAAATGTTTTATCGGCTTGTAAGGTCTTTGTAGGTCTTAACGAATACATGGAAATACAATGAACTTAAAACACATAAACAATGCACTTACTTTTTTGCTCTTACTGAGCTTTTTACTGCTTGGGGTTTCGTTTGCTTTAGGTGCAAATCCTAACGCATTAACCGCTACTTTTAGTTTCTATGGGCTTGATACGTTAATAGGTGTAAACACATTAGGCTTGTTAACGGGCTCAACTATGCTCGCACTGGTCGCAACAACCTTAGCTGCGCATTTAAAATTAATAAAGCCTACAGCGGCACTCGTGTTAGCAATAATAATTAGCATAGTGCCATTGCTAACATTATTTGCTAGTAACCGCTGGATGGAGCAATTAGGCGGTTTTCCGATAATAGGTAGTGGGCAAGGTATTATTAAGTACTTTTCTATATTGCCTATTTACTTGTTTTTATTCTGTAAAAGTAAACTTAGCGACAAACAGCACGTACTTTTAAACTTTATTCCTGTTGCTATGGTTTTACTATGGATTGGCGGCATGAAGTTTTATGAATTTGAAGCAAAAGCTATTGTAGGCCTTGTTGAAACCTCGCCATTTATGTCATGGTTGTATGCTTTATTTAGTGTGCGAGGCGCTTCAAACGTAATAGGTGGGTTTGATGTTTTATTCGCTGTGTTATTAGGTTTTGGACTATTTTTAAATAATAAGAAGCTAATTATTGTAAGTTGCCTAGCGTGTTTAAGCGTGTTTTTAATGA
>NZ_PJAP01000568.1:0-4248 GCF_002836795.1 Shewanella sp. 11B5
GCCGCACTTTGATCCGCAGCAGTAATGCCACCAATATTTTTAAGCGGTACTGACACACTACGTTGATTGTCAGCAGGACCAACCGTTAACGCAATACCTTGATTATTATTGGCAAGTTCATTGGTAAAGTTAAATTGGAAGGTTAAATCTTCTATAGCATCACCATCATTATCGATATGAATGCTGTATACCGCAGCAGGATCCATCGCATAATAGTTAGGTCCGCCGTAGGCATCTTGCAGTGGAATATAGTTGGCGATAAGAGTGACGTAATCTTCACGTCCTGCTTCATAGCTATTAAAGGCGTAGAAGTCGGTAGAGTCTAATGTTGGAAAACGAGTGATATTGGGTGCTTCTCGGTGACTTGACGCAAATGCATTAGTGCCTAATAAAGTGCTGCATACGATACTGGCGATTAGGGATATTTTTAGTACTTTCATGACCATTTCCTTGTTATGTAGTAGAGTCATATCAGTAAACGGCTCAGGTTCCATTTTGGATGCAGGTTTTAGCAACTATTGTTGAAATAAATTAAATAAAAAATTAACACACTGAATTTAAATGATTTATAAATAAACTATTTTTACTAATTTAATGAAAATGTTAATTCCTGCATAATGAACTATCAATATGGTCCTTTCAATGCAACCCCTCTATACAATTTCCCGTTAACCGATGATTCATCGATAGCCAATGGATCCAATAGATAGTTGCAGCCATAAAAAAGCGGCCAATAGTCTCACTATTGGCCGCTTAAATGTCAGCGGGGTAACACATCAATGCTTTGAAGCATCACCTTATCATTAAGGCTTTATAAAATTGCTAGCTCTGCGGTATACAATACCTCTGTTGGTAAGCCATTTGGTGAGCCGTTCAAAGGCTCTAAACTCACCGCCAGAGCCACTATATCCATGTCATCAAATTGACTATTTTTCACCAATGTTAACTTGCCTGACTTAGGCAGTAAACCTAATGAAATTGGATTTTCGACACCTTTAGCCACCATCCATAACTCATAGTCTTTATTCGCCAGTGGCTTTAGATTACTGGTAGAGCGCACTTCAATCGTATTGGAGGTGACCTCAATCAGCCATAATGCTTTAGATTGTGCACTTTGCACTACCGCAACTTGCTGCGATGTAGCAACTGGTACAGGCTGATTATTCACAACTAAAACAGCCATAACAATGGCTGCTGCGCTTGCCATTGAAGCCAATCCCTTCCATAAACGGTTACGTGTTGCCATAGGCACCACATTTGAGGTTTCTGGCGATGGTGCTTGGGCCACATTATCAACAAACCCTAGCGACATACTGATTTGTTGCCAAACCCGTTCATCTGGGGTTATCGGCGTTAACAATTGATTCATGCCATGTAAATGTTGCTCCCATAACCAAGTGCTTTCACGCAGACTGGGAATTTGCATCATTAATTTTTGAAACCGACGTCTAGCTTGGCCACGCAATGTACCAAGCACATATTCTGCTGCTAATGCGTCTTTTAATTGAGGATCACGATAATTCATAACGATAAACACCTCTGTAATTGTTGTAAACCACGACGGATCCAACTCTTAATAGTGCCTAATGGTAAATCTAAGTGCCCCACAACTTCGTGATGCGATAAACCATTATAGTAAGCGAGATGAATTGCTTGTTTCTGCTGAGGCTCGAGTTCTCCCATGCACTGGTCGAGTTTATTTTTATGAACCTGAGGCCCGTCATCATTGATATGCTCTTCAAAAATGGCTTCTTGGCCATCTTCAAGTGGATCTTCCTTTCTGACCTTTTGATAACGCAACATGTCTAAGGCTCGGTAACGAACAATACTGATCATCCACGTGAGAACCGATCCTTTTCCGTGTTGATATTCTGTCGCGTTATGCCAAATTTTTACGTAGGCTTCTTGCAGTACCTCTTCGGCTAACTCACGTCGACCGAGCATTTTTAAACTAACCGCGAATAACTGGCCACTGGTAGATTGGTATAAATCAGCAAATGCTTGTTTATCTCCATCTGCACTAGCACTTAATAAGTTAAGTAAGGTGTCTTGATCCATAATCTGCCACGTTTCCCCATGATGGTTCGATATAGTTGATACAGGCTAATTGCGCATATATTGATAAAAAAGCCCCAATAGTGTTTATACGAACCAAAGCTAATATTGGATGCAAAATAAATAAAATAAAATAAAAAAGCACCATCACTTTTCAGCATGGTGCTTGGTAGAATCATGTGAAGCTATATTTAACCTTGCAGTAAATACTCTTCAGCTTTCTCAATACTGCGCGGTTTACCCACCAGCATTAAAATATCGTTACGCCTTAATATCCACTCCGGTGGAGGGGGATCAATTTCCTCGCCTTTGCGCCGCACAGCTCTAAGCTCAACATCTAAAGCTTGCCATGGAATGTCTGCAACGGTTTTCCCCACAGCACTAGCGCCTGAAGCCAGTGACACAGCATGGAGTAAATCTAAGGTGAAATCAGTTTCGGTGCCTGAAAAGAAACCGTGTAAATATTGGTAATGATTACGTCGTTCAGATTCCAAGCGTTTAATAATCCGCGCTAAGGGGACACCACATTTAAACAACACTTGCGACACCAACATTAAACTGCCCTCAAGTGATTCAGGGATAACTTGAGTCGCCCCCGCTTCTTTAAGCTCATGTAAGTTGGCATCATCGCGAGTGCGCACCAATATTTTTACATCGGGAGCCAGTTTACGCGCCACTGCTAAACACTCTTCAGATTGCCTTGGTTCGCAAAATGTCACCACCACTAAGCTCGCTTGGCGAATGCCCATCTTCTTCAATAGCGCCATTCTGCAAGCATCACCAAAATGAATATTTTCGCCTGCGGCTCTCGCTTCTGTCACTCTGGTGGGGTCTAAATCAAGCACCATATAAGGCACAGCTTCTGTTTTCAAAAAGCGTGCAATCGTTTGCCCTACTCGGCCGTAACCTAAAATCAGTACCACATCACTTTCATCAGCATGAGGCAATACAATTTCAATCGGTTCATTTTTAGGTGGCAGCTTATTGCCGCTAACCTTTTTGGCAATATCAACACTGTGGCGAATAAGCCAAGGCGCCATTGACATTGAGATCACGGCTACGGCCACTAACACAGTGCTCACTTCGGTATCGAGTAATTGATAATTAACTGCTAATGCCAGTAACACAAAACTAAACTCACCGACTTGACCCAAACTGATTGCGGTACTGAGTGATACCTTAGTATTTTCACCCACAAGCTTGAGTAAACCGTGCACGATTAATATTTTGGTGAGTACCACCCCAGCCAAAATCAATAATACTTGCCACCAATATTGCATCACTAGATTGAAATCCAGCAGCATGCCGATGGAAATAAAAAACAAGCCCATTAATAAATCACGAAATGGCCTGATGTCAGCCTCTAACTGGCGTCGATACTGGCTTTCGCCAAGCAACATCCCAGCAATAAATGCTCCTAATGCCATCGACAATCCAAGCCATTGGGTAAACGCGCCAGTCACCAAAGCCACCACTAAGGTCGACAGTACAAATAACTCATTTGAACGTGAGCGGGCTACTTCATCAAAAATACGTGGCAATATCCATTTACCAAATGACATTAACCCTAGAAACGCCAAAATACCGGTAAGTAATCCCCACGCGATACTGTTGAAGCTCATTTCAGCGCCGCCTTTCGCGAGCAGCGGCATTAAAATCAATAGCGGCACCACCGCTAAATCTTGAAATAACAACACACTGACCGACAGCTCGCCGTGCCTGCGCCTTAACCAGTTTTGTTCATTAAGCAGCTTCAACACAATGGCCGTTGACGACAACGCAATAGCCGAACCAATCACCACCGCTGCCACTAAGTTTTGCCCAACCAACATGGCAATACCGCCTGCCACAAAGGCCGTTACCAGCATTTGGGCGCTACCCAGACCAAAAACGGTTCGGCGCATTGCCCACAACCTTGGTACCGAAAACTCCAGTCCTAAGGTAAACATCAGTAGCACTACGCCTAACTCTGCCACTGATTGCATTTGTAATTGGGTAAACCAATGAAAACCGCTGGGGCCACTGACAACCCCGGTGAGTAAATAAGCTAAAATGGCCGGTAAGCCGAGTCGACGTAACAATGCAATCGCCACAATAGCAATCACAAGCATCAACAAAATATGGATAAAAATGCTGTGTTCCATTGTCGCTTTGGCTCCTTGTCAAAAAACTGTCAAAAGGGAAATAAAAGGG
>NZ_PJAP01000569.1:0-4245 GCF_002836795.1 Shewanella sp. 11B5
ACTATTGATTTGACTCAAATTGAGCAAAATGCATTTTTCTTCCCTGATGCGAGTAAACTAGAAGCGTTAGATGAGTACATGCGTGGTTTACGTAAGTCTGGTGACTCAATAGGCGCCAAAATTACCGTTGCAGCTACTGGTGTTCCGGTGGGATTAGGCGAACCAGTATTTGATCGTCTTGATGCCGACATAGCGCATGCGTTAATGGGCATCAATGCAGTTAAAGGCGTTGAAATTGGTGATGGTTTTGGTGTTGTTACGCAAAAAGGTTCGCAAGGTCGTGATTTAATGTCACCACAAGGTTTTGCATCTAATCATGCTGGTGGTGTATTGGGTGGTATTTCATCTGGTCAACCTGTTGTGGCCCATATTGCGCTAAAACCTACTTCGAGCATTAGCGTACCAGGTCAAAGTATGACTGTGCAGGGCGAAACAATCGATATGATCACCAAAGGTCGTCATGATCCTTGCGTGGGTATTCGCGCAGTGCCTATTGCTGAAGCGATGTTAGCAATTGTATTGATGGATCACTTATTAAGACATCGTGCGCAAAACCAAGATGTTACTAGTCAAACACCCGTTATCGGAATGCGATAATGTCCTCATTGAAACGCGCTGAACCAGATTTACGCTGGCTCAGCGCCTGTTATTTCTTTTTCTTTTCTATTCTTGGCATCATGGTTCCCTATTTGGGGGTTTTCTTTGATAGCCGAGGTTTCAATGCCCAAGAGATAGGTTTTTTGTTGGCCATTTTAATGGCCACTCGAATTGTCGCGCCTAATGTATGGGCGGCTGTAGCCGATCGCACCGGTATGCGTTCGGAATTGATAAAACTTGGCTCCTTTGCTGCTGCGATTACCTACATCAGTTTTTTCTTTGATGGTAGCTTCATGTACCTTGCGGTTAGTTTGGCCATATATACTTTCTTTTGGAATTCCATTCTTGCTCAGTTAGAAGTGATTACGTTAGAAACTTTGGGTGATAAAGCAGAACGTTATGGTGCCATTCGGAGTTGGGGCAGTGTTGGCTATATTATTTTGGTGATAAGTGGTGGATTAGCGATTGATCACTGGGGCCCTGAAGTGTTGCCTTATATGGGAATGATATTGTTTTTAGGTTTGTTTGCTTGCTCATTACCTCTGCCTGCTAATCGCAGTGTTGTAGTCAATAAAGCTGAGCGTCCTAAACTGACATTTGATAAATCATTAGTGTGGTTTATGTTGTCTGCAATGTTACTGCAGATGAGTGTCGGACCATTTTATGGTTTTTTTGTATTGTATCTAAAGCAGGTTGGTTACTCTGAGACCATCGCTGGAATGTTAGTTGCTTTGGGTGTGCTAGCCGAAATTATTATTTTCTTTTATTCATCACGTCTTATTCGTCAATATGGTATTCGAGTATTACTTGTGGTGAGCATTCTGTTAACCGCCGTTCGTTGGTTACTATTGGCTTTTGGTGTTGAACACGTTTCTTTATTGGTTATCAGCCAACTATTGCATGCTTTCACTTTTGGTTTAGTCCATGCAGCATCAATCCATTTTATTCATCGTCATTTTTCCATCAGCCATCGAAGTACTGGTCAAGCACTATATGCCAGTGTCAGCTTTGGTGTGGGTGGCGCATTAGGCACGTGGATCAGTGGCATGATTTGGGGTGATGGTAGTAGCACTATGTGGGTGTGGGTCTTTGCTGCCGCTTGTGCATTTTTGTCTATGATAGCGGTATTGCTTATCCCCAATATTAATGGCCAACCAGCGACTAATCCATAATTGGTTCAATAGATAATTTATTTACTTTTCATTTTTGACACAGAAGTTATGCTATCAGCAAGGAGTTAGTGTGAAACGTTTTCGCTTAGGTGTAATCATTAATCCATTAGCTGGACTCGGAGGCAGTGTTGCTTTAAAAGGTTCTGATGGTGTTGCCGTAGAAGCTATTGCAAAAGGGGCTATTCCCAAAGCACAGATACGAATGCAACAAGCTCTGAATGTGATTTTACCTTTCACCAAACAAATCGATATTATTACTGCATCTGGTGATATGGGCGGTAGCTTATGTCGTCAAATGGGCTTTTCGACTCAAGATATATATACCGCGTTAGAAACCACTTCAACTGAAACAACTGCAATAGACACTCAACAAGCGGTGAAATGCTTACTCGGTCATCAATTAGATTTGTTACTGTTTGCTGGTGGTGATGGTACTGCCCGTGATATTTATGCCGTGGTTGATGATTCATTTCCAGTGTTAGGCGTGCCAGCCGGTGTTAAAATTCACTCGGGTGTTTATGGCATAACCCCTCACGCTTCAGGGCTAGTTGTCAGTATGTTACTCAAAGGTGAGTTAGTGAGCTTAATGTCTGCCGATGTCATGGATATCGATGAGATCGCGTTTAGGCAGGGGATTGTAAAAGCGAAACGATTTGGTGAAATGACGGTTCCTGCTGCGCCACGATATATACAAGCAGTGAAAATGGGTGGTAAAGAAGTTGATGAATTAGTGTTGGCCGATATTGCCGCAGATGTGATTGAATCGATGGACGATGAGCTTTATATCATGGGTTCAGGTAGCACAGTAGCGGCAGTAATGGAGGACCTTGGTTTAGAAAATACTTTGCTTGGTGTCGATGTTATTCAGCATAAAAGCGTGATTGCTAAGGATGTTACCGCACAACAATTACTCGCATTTATCGCCGATAAAAAAAGGTATTCTAGTGTCAAATTAGTGATTACCTTAATCGGTGGGCAAGGGCATATATTGGGTCGTGGCAATCAGCAGTTGTCACCGGAACTGATCCGGCAGCTAGAAAAAGACAATATTTTAATCCTAGCCACAAAAACTAAACTAAAAGCACTTGAAGGTAGACCATTAATTGTGGATAGTGGCGACCCTGAATTAGATAAAGCGCTTACTGGCTATTACAAAATAGTCACGGGTTACCATGATTACGTGATGTATAAAGTAGCCAACCCAGATTTAGTGGAGAATTAGAACATGTTAGAACAGTACGATGCAGCATTAGAGTCTTGGATTGAAGACAGCGTTAGCCACAGCGATGACGATGCGTTATTTGCTTGTGGTTATTTACAAGGCCACGTAGCCGTTGTATTAGCAGAATTAGAAGTCGAACCTGAACAAGATTTACCTGCACTTGATCTAAAGTTGGTTAAATGTCTTGCGTTGGCAAATGAAGAATTAGACGAACATGATTTTTCATTAGTGGAAGCTGCATGGCAGCAGTTACGTCAACGTATTGTTGCTCAAGCGGCATAACTTGGATTAGATAAACAGCTTTTATGGTAAATACCTCTTTGCAATACGTTACTATTGGTTTAGTTAACCCCAAAACGCCGGTCAATGTTGGCGGTATTATGCGAGCAGCAGGTTGTTACGGTGTAGATAATGTTTGCTATACAGGCAAACGCTACGAATTAGCGGCTAAGTCGGGTGATGCCCAATACGATGTGGACACTAAAGATGCAGCCAAGCGTATCCCTTTAGTTGGAGTCGAGTCACTACTTGATAGTGTGCCTGATGGCGCAACGATAGTATGTGTTGATCTTGTTGTTGGGGCGACGCCGTTGCCTTTATTTATTCATCCAGATAATGCCTTTTATATTTTCGGTCCGGAAGATGGCACCATTCCACAGCAATTAATTGATGCTGCTGATGATGTTGTGTATGTGCCGACTGTAGGGTGTATGAATTTAGCCGCATCTGTGAATGTTTTACTCTATGACCGTTTAGCTAAAACGACTCAAATTAAAGCTGATGATGAATTGATTAAGCAAAGCCGAGACAATAATAATCGAACCAAAGTGAAACACTGGTTGAAGTAACTTTGATGAAATAACTGTATTGCACTTTAGATAATGCCGAATGAGAAATCATTCGGCATTTTTATTGATGTGTTGTAGCGCAAAATCGTCGACAACAGTTACTGTAAATACAGCAAGCCAGTGCTGCATGATCGCATAGTTAATATAATGCTGCTGTATTATGTAGAAACAGAGCTTTTTTTCAAAAAGCTCGGTTTCTTGATTGTTGTTTAATGTCAGATTTCAAGTCGGTAATATAAATAGTGGATCAAAGCTTGATGAAACGACTTGTGTGGTAGACATTAGAGATAGGAAAGGCAATCGCCATTCATGATGATGTTTTCCATAAAAGTTAACTTGCCAATATTTAGCTTTATGGCTTGGCAATGAACGCTTCTGAATCAAGCTTTGTTAGGCAAGCACATTA
>NZ_PJAP01000570.1:0-4242 GCF_002836795.1 Shewanella sp. 11B5
AACAAAATATGTCGATCGCCAGCTTGGTTGAGCATGTTCAGCAGCAAGACGATTTATAATTTGGTAACAGTCTAACTCGCTGGGGCGGTTTTTCGCTTCAACGCTAGGCCAACATCTGAGTTTTTTCATCGACTTGCATCGATACATTCATGTTATGTATAGCTATATAGGCTAAAACCACGACGTAAACGGACCCGTTATGCCAGACTCCAAGCATTGGACCTTAAAAAGTATTGCCAAAGAATTAGGTGTGTCGAATGCGACGGTATCTAATGCGTTTAATCGTCCAGATCAGCTGTCGGAAAAACGCCGTATAGACATTCTAGCTGCCTGTAACGAGCTAGGATATTTTGGACCCAATAAAGCCGCGCAATCTTTAAGGCGTGGCAAATTTGATACAGTAGCATTGGTATTATCGGACAGTATTGAATACATGGTGTCAGATCCTGTGGCCAGTAAGTTTATGAAAGGTGTTGCGGCCGTTTTTGAGCAACATAAAATTAATTTACTGTTGTTTTCTGGCAGTTCTGACAATGTGAATAGCGTAAATGATTTTGTCGATGGCTTTATTTGTTATGGCCGTCCTCGCAACCGTTTATTGGCTGAGCAATTAAAAAAAATCCGTAAAAAAGTAGTCACAGTCGACTTTAATATTCATCGCAGTGCTTCGGTGAGTATCGACAATAAAGCCGGTGCCTATGAAGTGGCTAAATTGGCGATTCAATCTGAGCAAGATCACGTCGCAATCCTTGGATTACGCTTGCTCGATACTCACTTAACCTGCCGCGTGTATGATATTCATTCTATGGAAATCGATACCTCAGTAGCGCATCAGCGTTTGCAAGGCTATTTGGATGCCATTGGTGATACTGGGGTTAAGCTTGGTGATGATCGCATTTGGAATATTCCTGAAAGTAATGCCGACTTTGCTGCCATAGCAGCCAAAGAAGCGCTTAATTGTGTACCGCGTCCTAATGTATTTTTGTGCATGAGTGACCTAATAGCCTTGAGTTTAATGCGCGAGGCAATCCAACAAGGTTTGCGGATCCCTGAAGATATTCGTGTGGTGGGTTTTGATGGTATTGATGAAGGCTCACGAGCTATCCCGCCGCTGACAACAGTGTTCCAGCATTCAGAACAAAAAGGTCGTAAAGCTGCAGAAATGTTTATTGCTGATGCCCATCATGCTGAAGTGTTGGGTTATGAACTTTCACGTGGTGGCAGTTGTTGATGTAATATTGATGACCGGACGATTCTTGATACAAACAGTTTGATACAAACAGATCGAGACAATCATATCGATACCAACAAGGCGCTTAATTAGGCGCCTTGTTTACGTTTAAGCTTAAAACACACGTAGATTATCCGCTGTGTTTAGCCAGTAAATCAGTCAGTACAATGTGAGTCGATTGCTGAGATTCAACGATGTTGATATGGGCTTCTTTGGTGGCAAAATTAACGCTTAACTTGGCTGAACTGTCGCCATGCACCCAACAAAGATCTAACTGATTAGCCTGGTTTGTCATGGTGAACTCACCATTAAAGGCATCGACTTTATTGCGTAGGGTGATCAGCTCACATAGCGCTTTAACAACCGGTTTTTGCATGGCTGTTTGAATGTTGCTTACCTGTAGATAAGGTCGGTTAATATCGCGACCTACTTGAGTTTGATTCAGTAACTCCATGGCATTAGGCACTGCCAGTAAGCCGGTGTAATACACCTGCGGAATACCGGGAGCAAAAAACTGCACGCTTCGAGCGATTAAATAATCAATGTTATTTTGGCCAAGCGCGTCGTAGTAGGTGCAATTAACTTGGTATAGGTCGACATTGCTGGCTGCTGCGCCCGTTGCTTGCAGGCTTTCACCTTTGCTATTGCTATGGATGCGATTAACTAAGTTATCAATTTCTGCAGCTGTTAATAAACCTGCTTTATTGCCGACCGGGCCAGCGTCAATAATGCCAATACCGTCATGGGTGTCTAATACCGTGACACAGTTGCGTGGGGCAATGGATAGCCAATGGCTTAATGCACTGACATCTTGGCTAAATAAGCTGTGGAGAATCAATGGCGGCAGCGCAAAGTCGTACACCATGTCTACGCGCTTAGCAATATCGAGCTGGGTCATGTAATGCGAGTGAATTTCGGCAAGGGTGGTCATGCCTAGGCTGTTGGCTTTTTTGGCTAACTCATCGACAAATTCAAATGATTCTTCAATCATAAAACAGCTAGTGCCTGGTTTTTTAATGGCATAACCCGCAGCGTCAAGACGAATAAGATCGACTTTGCTTTCATGAAAACGCGTTAGCACCTTGTTTAAATGTGCCTGACCTGCAGCGGTATGCACATTAATATCAATTTGATTTGAGGTAAAAGTCGTCCAAAACTCGGCTTGTGTACCGTCGGCGAGTTTATAGGTGGTGAAACAACTCCCCGGACGTGGGCGATAAATTTTAGCTTGGTTTTCTGCGCTTAAACCGTCTGGAAATACGCTATCTTTGGTTAAAAATAAATCCCAATAAACTGAGCTTTTACCGTTGGCAAGCACGTCTTGAAACTCGGTAGACTCTGCAGACATGTGGTTAACGATTAAGTCGGCCATGATGTCGTATTGTTGACCAATCTGCTTTACGTCATTCCAATCACCAAGACGTTCATCTACTTTTGCATGGTCTATAGGGTCAAAGCCTGCATCGCTGCCGTCAATCGGATAGTAAAAAGGTAACAGATGTACGCCACCAAAGAGATCATGCAGTTCTGTGTCTAGAACCTGTTTGAGTCCTTTTAAGTCTGAGTGCGCTATACGATCTACGTAAGTGATCAGCTGAACATTATTTTTCATGTTGGTGACTCTTAAAGTAAGTATTTAAAAAAACTTAATCGATTAAGTTGTATATTTAACCAATATGAAACATTATTCAAGGGCTTTGTTTAAATATTGAATTCGTTTTCTGTGGGAGAAGACGAATGTGTCGCCATAAATAGACTGTGTGACCACAAAGAAAACATATAACAATAAGGTGGGAAGTATGGTTAACCATATGAAGGATAATGAGAATAGCGGTAACACTAGGATAAGAATACTCACGTATTTAATGTTTTTTATGTTCGCGATGACTTCTGATGCGGTGGGAGTGATTATTCCTGAGCTGATTAACACATTTGATTTATCGATGTCTCAAGCGAGCGCATTTCATTACATGCCAATGCTATTTATCGCATTAAGTGGACTGTTTTTGGGCTTTTTGGCGGATAAGTTAGGCCGAAAAATAACAATTCTAATTGGCTTGCTGCTGTTTGCATTGGCAAGTTTTATGTTCGCATTAGGTGAGTCATTTTATTATTTTCTGTGTTTGTTGGCATTAGTGGGTATTGCTATTGGGGTGTTCAAAACGGGTGCGTTAGGGTTAATTGGAGATATTTCAGCTAACTCAAAACAACACTCAAGCACCATGAACACCGTCGAAGGCTATTTCGGTGTGGGCGCTATGGTCGGTCCGGCGATTGTCAGTTATTTATTGATAACAGGCGTGTCGTGGAAATATCTGTATTTTGGTGCCGGGGTGTTTTGTTTAATATTATGTTGGTTAGCTTATAAAGCTGACTATCCGCAACTTAAGCGCTCATCCACTCAAGATATTAATCTAGCCAGTACGTTTAGAATGATGAGAAACCCTTACGCATTAGGCTACTCTTTAGCGATTGGGCTTTATGTTGCTACTGAAGTGGCTATTTATGTATGGATGCCGACATTGTTACTAAACTATGAAGGTGAGTTAGCATTAATCGCGACCTATGCATTAACAATCTTTTTCACATTGCGGGCATTGGGACGTTTCTTGGGCGGTTGGATCCTCAATCGATACAGTTGGCAGCAAGTGATGTTTTGGTTCAGCCTAGCGATTAGTCTTTGTTACCTAGGTGCAATGATATATGGCATATCTGCAGCGGTTATTTTATTGCCATTATCAGGCTTGTTTATGTCAATGATGTATCCGACATTAAATTCTAAAGGGATTAGTTGTTTCCCTGTTGACCAACATGGTTCGGTTGCTGGGGTTATTTTATTCTTTACTGCACTTTCTGCTGCATTAGGTCCGTTGTTAATGGGGCTGGTAGGCGACATATTTGGCCATGTTAAGTACGGGTTTTATTTAGCAACCGGCTTTGCATTTATGTTGTGCTTATTGGCAGCTTACAATCTGCTTCGTGATCCGTCAGGGCATTTGTTGACCGCAGAC
>NZ_PJAP01000571.1:0-4214 GCF_002836795.1 Shewanella sp. 11B5
AACCTCTTAAGGCAATGGCAATGTTCGATGCTATATCGCTTAAGGTTAAATCCAGACGGGCAGCCATTTCTCGGTTGATCACCACCACAACTTCTTGTTGGGCGCCATTCACTTCCGAGCGCACATCGACTAAGCCTTCTATATTGTCGAGCAATGGCATCACTTGTTCACTGATGCGAATTAATTCCGTTGTTGAGCGCCCTGTTAAGGTTACACGAATTCCATTATTTTCATTACCCCAACCAAATTGTGGCGTGGCAATCGAAAATTTAGGAAATCCTTCGCGGATCATTTTCTTTAACTCACCAATGTCTATAGGGATGTCTTTTTGCAATAAAATGGTTGATTGTGCATCTTGCGGGGCGTAGTAACTGTAAACCGCATCAATATAAAACTTGTCTTTATTGCTGTATAAATACGTTTCCATGCTATTAATCATGGCTTCGGTCACCGCTAGATTATGGCGACCTTCTAGCTGGTAATTAATGTATAAACGGTCATTACCTTCGCCATCTCCTTGATCTTGTTGCACCATACTTAATGGCAATGCTGTTGATACCAACAATGCCACTGCGATGACACCAGAACGTTTTGGTCGGGTTAATATCCACGTGAGGCTACGTTGATAAAAACGCCCTAAGCGATTGTTGTCATTAGCGGCCTGCACTTCAAAGTGAAAGTGGTTGAGCATCAGTGGGATTAATGTTTTCGCTACCAATAATGAAGCCGCTAGCGAGATACAAATGGCCACAGCAACATGTTCTAAAAAGATGGTCAGTTGCACTTTTACGCCGAAAATATTCGGTAAAAAAACAATGGCGGTGGTTAATGTACCTGCTAAAACCGCCAAAGAGACTTTTTCAACGCCAGTTAACACGGCTTGTTGGTTGGCTTTTATCTGACAAGTGTCGTCAATATGTCCAGCTTGTTTCTCTTGTAGCACGCTTTCGGTGACGACAACCGCATTATCAATCAACATGCCGACGGCTAATAACAATCCCATCATCGATAAAATATTTAAGCTGTAGCCTAAAAAGTACATACCAGCCAATGTCATACATAATGAAATCGGCACTGATGAGATAACTACTAAGGTCATTTTAAGATTGCGCAAAAACAGAAACAGCACCCCAAATGACAGTACCGCACCCATTAAGCCAGACAGTAATAAGTCTTTGAGTGAGGACTTAACGCCATAGGCTTGGTCTTCCATGATAAACAGTTTGATGCCATTAAATTGCTGATCTTGCTTAACCTGTTCGATAACGCTTAGTACACGGTCAGACACCTCAACTAAATTGGCACCAGATTCCTTAAATACATCAATACCAACCGCATATTTTTGATCTAAATGTCGGCCTTCAATTTTCTCGGGCAGGGCATAGCTCACCATCGCAATATCTTGCAGGCGAATACCCGGCACTATCACCAGATTATTGATATCGTCAAGGCTGGTAAATTCACCTTTTGGTGAGACTTGATACACCCTTGAGTTTTCTCTTAGGGTACCTGCACTGATGACAAAGTTTTCTGCCAGTAAACGCGATCGTAAATCGAGGCTATTAAGGCTTGATGCGACCAATTTATCGGCATCAAGTCGGATTTCAATCTGCTTTTGTTCAACGCCATAAAGGGTGACTTTTGATACGCCGTCAACGCGTTCAAGCGGCTTACGAAGCTGTTTGTCTAACAAATCAAATGCATTAGAGAGTTCGCGCTCGCTTGATATGCGAATGGTTAACACCGGCATATCGGCGGTTGAGAACTGTTGGATCATGACGCGCTCAACATCTTTTGGTAATAAATGCCTTACCGAGTCAATTTTCTCGCGCGCTTCTAGGCTTTTGGTGGCAACATCTTCACCCCATTTCATGTTGAGCTGAATAAACGCACCGTCTTGGGTTGAATCTGATCGCACCTCTTCTATGCCGCTCATGGTAGCAAGTGACTCTTCCAGCACTTTAGTGATGTCGCGTTCAACTTCTGCAGGGCTGGAGCCTTTGTACGGAACTTGCACCACAATTTGTGGAATATCAATTCCTGGAAACATTTCTAATGGCAGCATTCTACTGGCCGCCATGCCAAACAACATAATGGCCAAGAAAAACATGCAGGTGGTGACGGGGCGCTTTATCGCCAGTTGAGTTATGTTCATGCTGGCGTCTCCGCTGTATTAAACTCAACGTCACTTTGGGTATATTGTTTACGGTCAAATAGCGCATATAGAGCTGGAATAACTAACAATGTAAGCAAGGTTGACATGCTTAATCCGAAAATGACTGTAATGGCCATTGGCGCACGAACTTCACTGCCATCGCCAATGCCTATTGCCATTGGTAATAAACCTAAGGTAGTGGTTAGGGTTGTCATCATGATAGGACGTAAACGAGATTGCGCGGCATCATTAATCGCGGTCAGTTTATCAATACCTTCTTGGCGCAATTGATTAATACGGTCAACCAATACAATCGCATTGTTGACCACAATACCTGCTAGCATGATTAAGCCAATAAATACCACTACGCTCAAATGGGTCCCGGTAATGAATAAACCCACAATACTGCCGGCAACGGCCATCGGAACAGCGATTAAGATTAGCAGTGGATGCAACAATGATTCAAATTGGCTGGCCATTACTAAATACACTAGGAAGATAGCCAAAACGAGGGCTATTTTCAATGAGTCAAATGAGTGCTCCATTTCTTCATTTTGGCCGCCAAATCTGGCTTGAATAGAACTTGGTAGCTGCTGTTTAGCCAATATCTGCTGGGCTTCAATTACCGCTTCGCTTAAGTCACCGTAAGCCAAATTAGACGACACAATAGCGACTCGTTGTTGACTGATACGATTAATCGCTGAAGGACCAATTTGTAAATCGATAGTGGCAATAGCACTTAATGGAATAGGTTGGGCGCTATTGGGATTAATAATTAACGATTCAATGTCGCTGATTTGATCGCGTTCGCTTAATTCACTGCGCACCAAAATATCCACTTTACGATCGCGTACCGTAAACTGGCTGGCAATAGTACCACCGACACGTTGGGCTATGCGGTTAGCAACTGTCGGAGCATCCATCCCCAGCGCGGCTAAACGGGCATGGTCAAAGCGAATACTGATCTCTGGTTGGCCATCGCGTAAGGTCGTATTAATGTCACTAAAGCGGTCAGAATCAGACAAGGCATTAACCAGTTGGTCTGCACTTTGTTTGAGTTGAGCTAAATCATAACCCGATAGCTCAATTTCAAGCGGGGTTTTAAAGCTGAATAATTCAGGGTGTTCAATTTGAGCCTCTAGTTCAGGAATGTTTTTTGCTGTGTTACGCAATACCTGGCTAACCGCATTAAAGGCTAAAGGGTCTGCGAGTACCACTTGTAATCGGCCCCAGTTTTCACCACCTCTTGCAGTATCCGATGTCATTAACCCACCGCTACCGGCTTGACTATAGGCGTGTTTCACATCTTCACGGTCTTTAATCGACAGGGCTAGTTGTTGTAATACAGCATCAGTTTCACTGACTTCGGTGCCTGGTGGTAATAATACTTCGACATAAAATTCTCCTTGATTCATCGGCGGGATTAGCTCAACACCTAATTTAGGCAGCAAACTGCTTGACGCTAGGGTCACCAATAGTGCTAACACAATGGTTAACACTTGGTGGCGAAGAGCGTGATGTAATACACGGAAATAGATTGATTCGACTATGCGGTATAAGTAGTTAAAACCAGCGCAGATGGGTTTGAGCAACAGTCCAAATACACTACTTACAAAACGGCTAATGACAATAATTGCGGTTAACAATCCTGAAGGCAAATAGCTAAACAAGAGTTTAAATGGAAAGCTCAGCACAGCCAGTAAGTAATAGGCCACTTTTCCTTTTCGGCTAGTGGGTTTAGGTTTTTGGGCGACTTCAATAGGTTGCGGCAGGCTAGTAAAACCTTGACGTGATGCCAACATGGGAATGGCTGTTAAGGCAACAAATAATGAGGCGAGTAGGGCGAACGTGACTGTGAGCGCTTGGTCGGCAAATAAGGCTCCTGCAATGCCGTCTACAAACACTAAAGGGACAAATACCGCCAGAGTGGTGAGTGTTGAAGCAAAAATGGCGCCTGAGACTTCTTTACATCCTGTGACGGCAGCTTCAACTTTACTCATGCCTTGAGATTTATAACGGTCTATGTTTTCTAATACCACAATGGCATTGTCGACCAATA
>NZ_PJAP01000572.1:0-4197 GCF_002836795.1 Shewanella sp. 11B5
AAGTAACTGTTTTCGCGCAGTTGTTCCCAATGTTGTTCATTGGCAGTGGCGGTACCCATCATGACATCTGAATGGCCGACAATGTACTTGGTGGCGGCTTGAATAGAGATGTCGACCCCCATATCAAATGGACGAGAATTAATTGGTGATGCCCAGGTATTATCCAGCATTACAATGACATCATGTTCGTGAGCGATACGGCTAAGCGTTGGTACATCTTGAACTTCCATGGTGATAGAACCTGGTGATTCTAAAAATAATACCTTGGTGTTAGGACGAATTAACTCACGAATGCCTGCGCCAATCATTGGGTCGTAATAGGTGGTTTCGATACCAAAACCTGCCAGCATTTTATTGCATAAATCGCGCGTTGGTTCATAGGCGGTGTCGACCATTAATAAATGGTCGCCACTTTTTAAAAATGACAACAAAGCGCTACTGATCGCGCCCGCACCAGAAGGGTATAACGCAGTGCCAGCACCACCTTCAAGTTCACATATGGCTTGTTGAAATGAAAAATGGGTTGGGGTGCCGCGACGACCGTAAAACATTTCACCGTTGGTTTTGTTTTTAATCGCAAAACGCATCTCATCCATGGTGTCGAACACCACGGTAGATGCTCTAAATACTGGTGGATTAATAATGCCTTTAGTGAACTTTTTTTCGCGGCCAACGCTAACAATTTGGGTGGCCAGTTTATCGTCTTTGCTCATATTCTTATTTCCATTATGTGTAGAGTCCACGGTCTATGTTTTAGCTAATGTTATTAGCAAAATATCAATGATATGGATAAATGCGCTGCGGTGAATGATCTACTGATATTCATCATCCTAGCACCAACAAACCTAAATAAAAGCGCCTAAATGCTGTGGTTGACTATTTTTCATCACTCAAGGGTAACGTCAGGCATATTTCAACCCCTTCAATGCCGTTCTCTATCATGTTGGTTGCTTTAATGCTGCCATGGTGGAAGTCGGTAACTAATCGGGCAATATACAAGCCTAATCCTAGATGGGGCTTGCCATTAATACCTTGAGGCCTGATAGACACCATAGATTCAAAAATTTGGCTGTTCATGTCTTTTGGCAGTAAGGGACCGATGTTACTGACTTTTAATATTGCCTGTTTGTGATATTGGGTCAGGCTGACGGTGATGGCGCTGTCGGGCTGATGAAATTCAATGGCATTGTTGATCAGTTTATCCATTAATTGGGCGATGTATTCCGGCACACCGTCGCAAGACATAACTTTGTCTTCAATGTGAACAGCAAACAGTTGGTCTGGATAAGTAATTTGGTAGCCTTGCATACAACCGCTAATCACTTTCTTTAATGAAAAACGACAGCTTTCAGCTTGGGTCAAACTGGCTTCAAGACGAGTTGCTTCGCTTAAGTTATTTAAAATAAGGTGTAAGCGGCTGACACCTTCTTGGGCGCGGCTAACATATTTTTGTGATTGCTCGTCCAGTTGTTGCAAGCCTAAATGTTCAAGTGAGCTGCGCACCACGGCAACAGGGGTACGCAGTTCGTGCGATAAACGCGACGACATGTTTTCTAAATAATGAGTGTATTGCCCTAGACGACTGACAATACTTGAAAAGCTGCGCGACAAATCACCGATTTCATCTCGGTTTTTGGATGCGACAATTTGCTGTCTTACTCGGCCCTGGCTGTCGATGGCGAGTTCGGCCTGATCACGTAAACGGCGGATGCGGCTTGAAATACTCGAGGCAAAAATAAACAAGGCTAATGTGCCCATGCTCATAATGGTCAAAATAACGTTAAACAGTTTTTCCAGTGCGCGGTTACGCAGGCTACGAATGCCGTGAGTGGTTTCTTCTGCAATAACAACCCCCATGACTTTATCGTCAATCCATATAGGGCTTGCTGCTGCTAATACTACGGCTTTGTTGTCCGGGGTTAAGCGCCATGTAGAGCCTTGTTTGCCGCTTAAGGCTTTTTCAATATGGCTGCCAGTGAGTTCAGTTGAGTCTTGCAGTGAATCGATAAAGTCTTGTGGCGGACGAGTCAATATTTTGTAGTACAACGGCAGAATATACTGCTGCTTAAAGTGCAGCCAAAACGAGTCAGGTTGATTGACCTCGATATCATCTGCCCAGGTGTTGGACGATGAACGAATATCACCTGATTTTGCCAGCACGCGGCCATGATTATCGACGACCCAAATACGTGAGCTGTTGTGGCTCATGCCTTTAATGATATTTTCAATTTCAGGCGAGGGCACTAGCACCGTGCCTAAACTGGCTACTGAATCTGTGGCTGAGGTACCAATAACATTCACTAATTGACGTGTTTTTGTATCGTTTACATTATGAATCGCAAAACCTAATTTACTGCCTACCATTTCAAGTGGCAGTCTAAATTCAATATTGTATCCCTTGTCTGTTTTTAACCACTGGCCTTGAATACGTGACTCGGGGGTAACGGGCATCGATTGGCTGGGGTCGGCGGGTAATTCAAACGCACTAAGCCAACCACTTTGGGTATTGGCAATAATATAACGCCTGAACTGACCGTCTGGGGATTGAGTTGCCATGACTAAGTGATCGTTTCTATCAATGCGTAAGCTTTTACGGTTACGGAAAATCAGGTTCGGGTCATTAACGTTGAAAAATCCATATAAATAGCCGCCGTATTTGCCCACCATATGGCTAAAGCTAATATCGATTGGTTCAGTTTCGCTGCGCTGATAAATAACATGTTTGTCTGAATAGTTAAGGGTGCGATGTTGGTATAAATCCCAGTCACTCAGTTTACCGTCGAGTTGAATGGGCCCAGCTAACGGGTAGGCGTATAAATCACGGCCTTTCTCGACTTGGTTTAAAAAGCTGGCTTGGTTGTCAAATAATTTTGGTCGCTCATGTAGCGCCGTAGCAAGCGCTTGAGTGGTGCCTTCAAGGGTTTTTTCTTGGCCATAACGCAGGTACTTTTCCATTTCCCACACATATTCATACCCAAGCCATGGTAGGCAGAGTAAAAACAGCGACAAAATGACGACCTTGGCACGCAGCCCTATCGGTAAATTCATCTGTTAGATATTGTCCCAGCGGTAGCCCATGCCATAAACGGTATCGATACAGTCAAACTCAGCGTCGATAACGATAAACTTTTTCCTAATGCGCTTAACGTGCGAGGTGATTGTGCTGTCGTCGACGTAAATTTTAGCTTCTTGCATTAAATCCTGACGGCTACGCACATGTCCTGGATGTTTGGCCATGGCATGAACCATCCAAAACTCGGTCACGGTCAGTTCAATGGGTTGCGATTTCCAATATACCTGAATGCGATTGCCATCGATGGTGAGGTGGCCGCGCTCAAGTAAGTTGTCTTCTATTGGGCTTGAACCGATTAATTCTGAACGGCGAAATAGGGCCGCAATACGGGCCATTAAATGGGGGAAACTGACTTCTTTTGTTAAATAATCATCGGCCCCTAAACGCAGACCACACACGGTGTCAAAGTCACTGTCGCGTGCGGTTAAAAAGATGATTGGTAGGCTGCTCGACATTGCACGCAGTGCCTGGCATAGGGTAAAGCCGCCGTCTATTTCATGCTCTAAACCAATATCAATAATGGCTAGGTCTGGTAAGCGGGCATTAAAGGCGAGCATGGCTGCGGGGCGATTTGCATAGGCTTGAACACTATACCCTTGCTGTTGCAGGACATCTTTGTAATTTTCGCGGATAGCGGCTTCGTCTTCAACAATGGCAATTCGTTTCATGGGATGATTTCAATTAATAGGCTGATAAATAGATACAGTGCTGACTATACAGGATTTTATGGTCCAAAAAAGCCGTTGACGGCAATTGCCATATTGTTGCCACATTTGATCGCCACATTGCCATTTTTGCTCCCCAATAAAGCCACCTATGAGGTGTTTAATAGCGACATAGAGTTAATCAGCAACGCATTAACCCATGTATTGATGATAACCATCATTTTTTAACAACAACTTTAAACAACCGCTAAAAGGGATTCTTTATGAAAAAGCAACTTATTGCCGCAACAATTATTTCTACCATGATGATAACAAACGTCAGTTGGGCAAATGACAATGACATGAGCGAAGAACGCGAACACACAGAAGAGCTAGTGGGTTTGAGTTCTGGGATTTTACTCGGTGCTGTTATCGGCGGCCCAGTGGGTGCCATTATTGGTGCATTTACGGGTACGTTTA
>NZ_PJAP01000573.1:0-4189 GCF_002836795.1 Shewanella sp. 11B5
ACCGCGTATGGAAGCGATTCTTGGGTGGATTTTAATTTTGATTTGAGTGCATATGCCGGTCGTGATGTGCAAATCAGTGTGGTCTATAAAACCGATGAAGCAGTTGGTGATTATGGTATGGCGATTGATGATATTCAATTAACTAACCAAGGCACGGTATTTTATATCGATGGAGCTGAATCAAGCGGCGTTGCAACGCTATCTGGTTTTAGCCGTATTGAAGATAGTCTTGCTGGTAAAGCGAGACGTTACATTGTGCAATTACGCAGCCACCAAGGTGTAGATGCTGGGCTGGTTTATGACAAATACGAATCCGGTGTGCTGTTATGGTTAGAAAACTTTAATCAAACAGATAACAATGTCTCTGATCATCCAGGGGAAGGGTTAATTGGCGTGGTTGATGCAGACCAAAATTTGATTGGCAGTCAATCTACTGATGTGCAAATTCGCGATGCAGCATTTAGCTTATTTGCCCAAAGTACATACAGTGGTGATAACCACTTAGCTGCCGAGCCACTATTTGATGACAACCGTGATTACAGCGCGCCGCTAAAACCACAGGCCGGGCTGATATTGCCTGAGTTAGGCCTAACCATGCAAGTCACAGAGCAAGCAACAGACAGCAGTACTGCAACTGTTGAATTTGCTTTGTCTGACAGCAGCGTGCTACCACCGGTTACACTTGTCGCCGACATTAATGCACAAGCAACCGGTGCAGATGTTAGTTTTAATGTGGTCGTGAGTGGCGGCGCTGATTACACTTATACATGGTCGTTTGGCGTGAATAATGCCACCAGTACCGATACTGCCCCTAGCTATACTTATTCCACATCGGGTGATTATAACGTCAGTGTTATTGTTACCGATGGCGCGGGTAATACCGTGACAGCAACCGAAGTAGTCCGAGTGGTTATTCTGCCAATAGCAGCTTTTACTTTATTACCGACTAACTTAACTGTGGCTCTGACAAACACCTCCAGCCAAGGTTTTGGTAATTTGACTTATCAATGGGACTTTGGCGATAGCAGTACTAGTACGGCGCAAAGTCCAAGTCATACCTATACAGCCGCTGGCACTTATACCATTACCTTAAAGACCACCGATTCTCAGGGTAATGAGTCGACAGCAAATCAAGCAATCACTGTATCGACGCCAATAGTGGCTGTGACTACACCAACCACAACAGACAGTGGTAGTAGCGGCGGTAGTTTGGGATGGTTAAGTGTATTGATGCTAGGCCTATTAGGTTATCACCGCAAACGGGTTTAGTGTTACGTACCTAAATAACAGAAACGCCCGTAAGGGCGTTTTTTGTTTTGATTACGGAGTCAAATTTTCGAGACCGGATTTGCATTAATATTAAATGCTTTGGTTGATGTACTCGACCGCAGCAGGCAGAAATATTTCGCTGACAATTAGCTGTGAACCGTGCAAGTTAAAGTAACGTCTACGTCCCCATAAACTACTATTAACCTGTTGATTTAAGCTGGTGGCTAGGGCAGCTAAACGGCCACAGGTTTCAAACTGAGCGACTTCAATATTGCCGGGAGTAATGTCTGGGCTACTAAACAGTAATTCACCTAAAGGCCGAGTGCCAAGGCGAGTAAAATCATTCTGTTGCTCACGAATCTGTTTATCATCAGCATTTTGATAGTTAGGGGTTTGAGAGCCTAAAATCGTTTGTGGGATCAGTGTGCGGGCAAATACCCACGGGGTACCGTCAAGACACAATAATACTTCGCGGATCCAAACGGGGTTAGTTTGAGCAGGAAATTCATCCGCCAGAGGCTCAAGTAAATGCTCGCCTAACACTTTTACTTCAAAGTGTTTGCAGTGTGTCTTGAGGCGTTGGGTCAAACTTCCGGTTGCTAATAGCCACTCTTTAAGTTGGCTATGAGGCAATGAATCGATCTTTTGTGGCGAAAACCAATGAATTGATTCACCATAAGGAAAGCTAATACTGGTCACGTTCATCTAAAACTCGTTACAATATATCTCAACGGCAGTAGTCTATCATGTCAAAGATGAGCAAACACTCTTAGGGAGTGGGCACGATGGCTTATTTAATTAACGTTCCACATTAAAAGGGTGTCTCTCACTATGAAGAAATTGGTTTCAACGTTAGTTATGCTGTGTTGTTTCGCATTTAATGTCCATGCTGCAGATGAACCAGCGGTCGAAGATTATGCTTATTACGGTTTTGAGCCTGATATTGTAACTAACTATATTTCTAACCGTAAAAAGTTAGGCTTTGTTAAAATCAGTGTCGAATTGATGGTAAAAGATCCGAACGATTTAATGAGCTTAGAACATCACGATCCTTTGTTACGCTCGGCCATTGTTGAAATTTTGGGTAATCAGTCAGAAGAAAAGGTTAAATCCTTATCAGGGCGTGAAGAGATCCGCCGCGAATGCTATGAGACGGTCAACCGCCTTATGGAGCAAGAAGTCGGTCGCTCTATTGTGGTGAACTTATTATTTACTAAATATTTATACGATTAATGACTCGCTCAACAACGCCTCCGATGCGAGCCAAGCATAGTAGTGCTAAGCGCTCACCAAGCCGATCAGCGGCCAAGGTTAATCCTGTTTCAGTAAAGCCCAATAAGCCTCTGTTATCGAAAGCATTACATCCGCGTAATGCCCATCTACAGGGTTATGACTTTGCTACATTGATTATTGCTATGCCAGCGCTAGCCGCTTTTGTGCGTCCAAATCCTTATGGTAATCCTTCTATTGATTTTGCTGACCCTAAAGCAGTAAAAAGCCTTAATGCAGCATTATTGCTGAGCGAATATCACATTAATGGTTGGGATATTCCTGAAGGATATTTATGCCCGCCAGTACCAGGACGAGTAGATTATTTGCATTACATTGCTGATTTATTAGCGGTTAAAGGCAAAGTAGTCAAAGGGGCAAGTATTCGAGGGTTAGATATCGGCACTGGTGCCAATGGCATTTATCCATTGCTGGGTATTCAAACCTACGGTTGGCAATTTGTGGCGTCGGATATTGATCCTGTTTCTATCGACAATGTTGCTAAAATTGCTCAGCAAAACGAGAAGATTACGGCTCATTTACAGTTAAGATTACAGCCGCAACCGGAGCATATATTTAAGAATATTATTGCCGCAGATGAACGGTTTGACGTCACCTTGTGTAATCCACCGTTTCATCGCTCACTTGCGGAAGCTTCAGAAGGTTCATTACGAAAAGTTAAAAATCTAGCCAAAAACCAGCAACAAAAACATGGTCAGCAATCGCGTAAGTTAGCGGTTAGTCAGGCTAAACCTACGCTTAATTTTGGCGGTCAAAAAGCCGAGTTATGGTGCCAGGGAGGCGAGCAACAATTTTTAGCCAACATGATCAAGCAAAGCCGCGACTATGCCAACCAAGTGCTATGGTTTACGTCACTCGTGTCAAAGTCAGACAATCTCAAACCTTGTTATCAATTACTTAAACAGCTTAATGCAGTGGAAGTAAAAACTATCGAGATGACACAAGGTAATAAAGCGACCCGTATTTTAGCGTGGAGTTTTTTAACCCCAGCAATACACCAACAATGGGCCACATTACGTCCTTAATCTTTAGTGGCATCAAACTCAATTGTTTCACTGCCGTGATATACCAAAAAATGTCGCCCTTTTGCACGAGCTATTAAGGTAATACCCATCTGCATGGCCAAATCTAGGCCCATTTGGGTAACGCCACTGCGTGACAACAATACAGGTATGCCCATTTTAGCGACTTTGATAACCATTTCTGACGTTAATCTACCTGTGGTGTAGAAAATCTTATCGTGTCCCGATTGCTGATCTAACCACATATCTCCCGCCAACGTATCAACGGCATTGTGGCGGCCAACATCTTCAACAAATGCTAAAATTTGTTCGTCTTGGCATATTCCGCAACCATGCACAGCGCCGGCATTTTTATAGGTTTCATTGTAAGCATTGATATTGCCGAGTAAGGCATAAATAGTCGATTGTTTGAGTGATGGAGTAGGTAAATCAATCTCATCTAAGCCTTGTAAAAATCCACCGTAAACAGTGCCTTGGCCACAACCTGACGTCACCGTTTTTTCAGACAATTTCTGCTCAATATCTTCAGAAACCTCTTGGGTAATCACCGCCGCAGAACTGACTTCCCAATCAACGATAACCGACTCTAATAGACTTAACTCGCTAAT
>NZ_PJAP01000574.1:0-4188 GCF_002836795.1 Shewanella sp. 11B5
TCTTGAAAAAGAACGTTTACTTGAAATTGATAAAGTACTAACCGAAGCTAAAAGTGCTAAAGCGGCAGGAGCATCGCGTTTTTGTATGGGCGCCGCTTGGCGTAACCCGCGTGACAAAGATATGCCATATTTGACGCAAATGGTAAAAGATGTCCGTGCTTTAGGCATGGAAACCTGTATGACATTAGGGATGTTGTCGTCTGAACAAGCCGGAAAATTAGCCGACGCTGGTTTAGATTATTACAACCATAACCTTGATACCTCGCCTGAATATTACGGAGACGTTATTACCACTCGTACTTATCAAAGTCGCTTGGATACGCTAACAAACGTACGCGCATCGGGCATGAAAGTGTGCTCAGGCGGCATTGTGGGTATGGGTGAAAAAGCTACTGATCGCGCAGGTTTATTGCAACAGTTAGCTAATTTAGAACAACACCCCGATTCAGTACCAATCAACATGTTAGTTAAAGTAGCCGGTACACCGTTTGAGAATATCGATGATCTTGATCCGCTTGAATTTGTGCGCACTATTGCTGTTGCCCGTATTTTAATGCCTAAATCTCGAGTACGTTTATCTGCAGGACGTGAAAGCATGAGTGATGAACTGCAATCTATGTGTTTCTTTGCCGGTGCTAATTCTATTTTTTACGGTTGTAAGCTATTAACAACGCCAAACCCTGAAGAAAATGATGATATGAGTTTGTTCCGTCGTTTAGGTTTGCATCCTGAGCAAGGCCCACAAGCCAACATTGAAAACGATAGCGCACTATTAGCCAAAGCCAGTGCCAAACAAGATAAGTCGACTAAGCAGTTTTTTGATGCCGCAGCGCTGTAATCTAATATGACATCATTCAGTCAGCCTGAAATTGGAGAACATCCAATTACATTACGGATAAGTGAGAAGCTTGCCGAACTGCAGGCTGCAGGATTGTTACGCCAACGACAGGTGTCGGCAACGTCGCAACAATCAACATTGATTGATTTTAGCCATAATGACTATTTAGGTTTAGCCCACGAACCTGCGTTAGCACAAGCACTTTACGATGGTGCAACCGTGTATGGTGTAGGCAGTCGGGCATCACCGCTTGTGAGTGGTTATAGCCAAGCCCATGTGGCGCTGGAACAACGCTTATGTGAGATTACCAGCCACCAAGCTTGTATGCTGTTTAGTTCAGGCTTTAGTGCCAATAGTGCGTTAATGAAAACCTTGTTTAACACCGATGACACGGTCATTGCCGATAAATTGGTGCACGCCTCAATTATTGATGGCTTAAAAGACTGTGGCAGTAAAATTAGTCGCTTTTTGCATAATGACATCAACAGCGCAGCACGTATTATTGAACGAAATCCCAATTCAGCCGTTGTCACCGAGAGTGTATTTAGTATGGACGGCGATATAGCCCCCATTACTGAGCTATCTGATTTATGTAAGCAATATGGATGTTGGCTTATTGTCGATGATGCCCATGGTTTTGGGGTATTACCAAGCTCGTTTGTTAATGCCGATAATGTCGATATTCAAGTGGTCACCTTTGGTAAAGCGTTAGGGGGTCAAGGCGCAGCGATTTTAGCCTCAAAAGAGGTAGTTGATTACTTGGTTGCTACCTGCCGTGAGTATATTTACTCGACAGCTTTATCTCCAGCCAATGCTCATTTAGCATTAGCGGCGATTAATTGGCAACAAACTCACCCAGAATTATTGGCACAGTTAACGGCTAAAGTTGCGTTGTTTAGACAACTTGCATTAGCAAATAAATTGAGTATTACGTCTTCTACCACCGCAATTCAGCCCATTATGATCGGTGATAACCATCAGGTTATCGCGATTGCGCAGCAGTTAAAACAACAAGGCTTTTTAGTCGGCGCAATTCGTTCGCCAACGGTGCCAAAAGGCCAGGCGCGTTTGCGTATTACTTTAAATGCACGGCATAAAGTCGATGACATTCATGCATTGGTTAATGCTTTGACTCTGCTCATTGATCAATATAATGATTCTGACGAAAAGCAAGGCGCATTAGCACCACAAACAATGGCTAAATAAATCGTATCTATGAGACCCTCATGACGTTAGATAATCCGGTGGCAAATAAATTTTCAATCGCCGCATCTCAATACAAGCAACATGATGTATTACAACGTATCACTGCTAAGCAATTATTAGACAATGCGCCATTATTTGGCACCTTACTTGATGTAGGAGCCGGCCCGGGTACGAGTTTTAACGCCTTTAATGACGTTGATCAGGTCGTTGCGGTTGATATCGCGCATGGGATGCTTAACCAACTAACAAAACAATACCCTGACTACTTACCTATTTGCAGCGATGCACAGGCGCTTGGATTACAAAGTGCTTCCATTGACAGTATCTATTCCAATTTAGCTTTACAATGGTGCCAAAACCTACCCGAAGCGTTTGCTGAGTTTCATCGAGTATTGCGACCAAGTGGCGAATGTCATCTTAGTGTGGTTGTTGATGGTAGCTTGGCTGAATTAAAAACATTGGGCTTTAGAGTGAATCAGTTTAATTCGGTATCAGCTATTAAAGCAGCGTTTATCGCATCTCAAGATTCACCAAACGATTGGCTTAATATTGATATTCAAGTAAAGAGTATTAGCGTGTATTTTGATGATTTGCGCAGCTTGCTGTACTCAATAAAAGGTGTGGGTGCGTCGTTTGCTCAACAAGGCGAAAACAATGCAACACATCATCATCCCCTTACTAAGCAACAATGGCAGCAACGTATCGCACTTGCAGAAACAATGCGGACCGATAAAGGCATACCATTAACTTATCAAATTGCGTATATCCGCGCCAAGCGAGGTTGAAACGATGTTGTACTTTGTGACAGGAACAGATACCGACAGCGGCAAAACATTAGTTTCGGCAGCATTACTATCAAAGGCTCAAGGCCATAAATGCGGCTTTAAACCCATTGCATCTGGTTGTGACGTAACCGAGGATGGCTTACGCAATAGCGACGCGATGATGCTAATGGCGCAGTCGAATATGAACTTGCCTTATACAATGGTTAATCCTATTAGTTTTGAACCCGCTATTGCGCCGCACATTGCCGCCAAGCAAATTAATCGAACATTAACGGCTCAAAGTGTCCTTGATACTATGTACAACCCCGCGATGTTAGAAGCAGATTTTGCCTTGATAGAAGGTGCTGGTGGCTGGCGCTTACCGTTTGGTAATGGTGAGTATTTATCTGATACTGTCAAATTATTGCAGACTAAACTGCAACAAGCACAACAAATTCAAAACCCAAAAAAGAAGCCAAAGATAGAGGTTATTTTAGTGGTTGGCATGAAGCTAGGTTGTTTAAACCATGCGTTGTTAACTCAAGAGGTTATATTGGCTGACGGATTAACGATAGCGGGGTGGGTGGCGAATCAAGTCGATGCTGAGATGGCTTTTATTGACGACAACCTCAACAGCTTACAGCAGATGATGCAGGCACCATTTTTAGGTTACGTGCCTCATTTAACGGCAGCAACAGCTGAGAGTGCTGCTGTTTATCTGCAATTACCTCAATAACCCGCAATATCAAAAAATATTCAGCCCAATTTTTCCTGCTGTTAGCTTTCAGCATGGGCAGGTAAAAATTGGGCGAACAATCAATTGATATTATCAGAATGGTTAGTTTGCGATTGGCATCACTCTATTACGACCGAGGCGTTTTGCTTCGTACAGTAACTTATCAGTTGCTTCAATTAATTGAGATACACTTTGTTTAGCTTTCCATTCAGCAACACCAAAAGATGCAGTTATTGAGTCAATAACCTTGTCACTGCGTCTGTCTTTGACGCTGAGTTTTTCGAGCGCTCTGCGAATGCCTTCAGCTAATTGTCTGGCAACTCTAAACTGACTACTTGGTACAATAATAGCGAACTCTTCACCACCAAAACGATACAGTTTAATGCCGTCACGACAGGCTTCTTGGATACGCTTCGCAACGGTTTTTAGGACTAAATCGCCAAGTTGATGGCCAAAATTATCGTTGAAGGTTTTAAAGTGATCAATATCAATTAAAATCATGCAGGTACCCGCAGGAGCTGAGCCAATTTGCGCTTCAATGTCAGTGTTAAATGCACGGCGATTTAACACATTGGTTAGGGCGTCAAATAGCATGTCTTTTTCAGATTCAGCTAAACGAGTTTTGAGAGTATCGATTTCTGATT
>NZ_PJAP01000575.1:0-4182 GCF_002836795.1 Shewanella sp. 11B5
AGGCGCTAGTGCTGCCACTGTTGGCGCATTAGCTCCTTTAGTCGTAAAAGCAAACTCTGCTGATATAAATTGGGATGAAGAGCACGAAATTATTATTATCGGGTCAGGCTTTGCTGGATTAGCCGCGGCGGTTGAAGCGGGGAAATTAGGTGCAAAAGATATTGTCATCTTTGAAAAGCTCGGCGTTTACGGTGGTAATAGCACTCTTAATGCTGGTCAAGCCTGTTTCGCCAATACCGATCTTCAAAAAAATCTTGGCATTGAAGACAACGCCGAACTTATGGTTCAGGACCAACTCAAGTCTGGTCGCGGTTATGCAAGTGAAGAGCTACTAAGACACAGCGCAGAACTCGGGCCTTATATTTATCAACTTACCAAAGACTGTGGCTGCGTTTACCGCGACCATATAATTAATACGGGCGGCACCAGCGCCACTCGCAGTCATCAAGTGGTAGAGCGCAGTGGTGCTGGATTTATCCGTCCAATGTTAAAAACAGCTCGTAGTTATGGCGTAAAAACAAAAATCCGTCATAAATTCGAACATTTAATCACGGCTAAAAACGGAAAGGTACTCGGTGTTCAAATTCGCCGCGGCTACCATTTCGGTCACGAAGACTCAGGTGAATTGATTAATGTTAGGTCCGAGAAAGGCGTACTGATTGCAACGGGTGGCTTTGGTGCCAACGTGAGTTTCCGCCAAGCACTCGACCCAACTTTAGGCTCTGAAGTGGGTTGCACTAACGCTCGTGGTGCCACTGGTGATGGCCTTATAGCGATGCTTGCTGAAGGAGCTATGCCTGTACATTTAAGTTTTATTCAATCAGGCCCATGGGCATCTCCGGATGAAGGTGGTTTTGGCTATGGTGCAGGTTTCTCTTTGTATAACTTTCCCCATTCAATCGCAATTGACCGAAATACAGGCGAGCGTTTCATGAACGAAACCGCGGATCGTAAAACCCGCGCAGACCTCGAAGTTCAACGTCGAGATAAAGACGGTAAACCAAATCCTGCCTTACTAATTGCACCTAAACATGAAGCGCAAAAAGATCCTTCAATGGCTAACGTACTCAAATATAACGTGGCTTGGGAATTCAGCAGTGTTGATGCCATAGCCAAGCATTTTGAACTACCCGCTAAGCAGCTTAAAAAACAAATTGATGATTGGAATAAATACGTTAAAGCCGGCAAAGACCCCCAATTTGATAAGCGTATGGACATGAGTACAGGGATCTACCTAACCGCTCCATTCATTGTTCAGCGCCTGTGGCCAAAAGTTCATTATTGCCAGGGTGGTATTCAAATTAATGTCCATGCCGAAGTTATTGCCGCTAAAAATGGCGAGAAAATCCCAGGTCTATATGCCGCTGGAGAAGTATCCGGTGGAGTACATGGCGTGAGTCGTCTCGGTGGTTGCTCAACACCTGAGTGCATGGCATTCGGTGTCACTGCTGCACGTTCAATGATGAAAGCATAAGGAATATAAAAATGAAATTTATCAAAACATTACTTGTGCTTGTTCTAGGTAGTTGTATCGCATTATCGGTGCAAGCTCGCGATAAACGTGACTATCACGAAATGGTTTATGACTCGGGCTGTAAAACCTGCCATGACCAAGGGTTGAAAACTTTTCCTTCTGATGAGTCTTGCCTTCAATGCCACAACATGAGTGATTTGGCAGAACAAACAAAACGTGAAGGTCATGAGGCCAGACAGAACCCCCATGACAGTATGCATTATGGCCAGGAAGCACCTTGCATGGAATGCCATGGTGAACATACCTCAAAGCAAGCAATTTGTATGGATTGCCATAACTTCGACTATCCAAAATTCAAACAGTAAAAACGTAAATAAACTAAGGAATAAATGATGAAAAAAATACTAGCAGCTTCGGCAATACTCATCACAGGATATGCCGTCGCAGGTGACAAACCTGCCGATCAGCCTTGGCACAATGAAAGGCCGACTCTCTCTACCATCAACGCCCCAACTAAAGTCATGCCGATGGTGTGTAAGCAAGAACAAGCAATGGCTTACCTTAAAGAGCTAAAGTCTGGTGAAAAAGATATTTATAACATCAAGTCAAACGATCATGGTGGTAAAGGTGCAAACGACTCTGGATGGTTAACTTGGCGAGTCGATGACCCAAGTAACTTAATCCCGTGCCCTGAAGGTGGCGCGAGTGCAACTGAAGTAGGAATGTGCTGGAAAGAGCTAAACGATGAACCCACCGTTATCGGTTTAGTCCGTGTTGCACCCGGTACTGCAGCGCCTCATTACCATCGCGAGATGGAATGCTACTACGGCATTAGTGGCCAAGGTCTTACTTGGGCACAAGAACGCATGCAACCATTTGGTCCTAAAGACTATATTGAGATCCCAAGTAAAGCGATGCACTACACACCTAACACTTATGATGACCAAGATTTGATTTATATGTACTGGTTCCCATTAGATGGCAAGTTCTCAACATTTAAGTATCAGTGGCCTCAAGACGTAGGTCCTGGTGAGCAACTGATGTTCGACTTCATTCCATACACCAACTCTAAATTAGTTCGTTCTGGCAACGGTGGTTACGGTTGGGATGTCGTTCAAAAGTCCAAATAATCACACTCAATCCATAACCTGAGAAGGAGGCCAATATTATTGGCCTCCTAAAAAATATGAACAAACTGATCCTGATATTTAGCTTATTGTTTAGTTCGAGCCTTTTTGCTGAAGAAGCGATACCTATTCTCTGGCACAACTTGGCACCTGGATCCGCAGATCTACCAGCTGAAACTAATGTCAATCCAGCCCTAGACGGCAGGGAAGTGATTATTCCTGGATTTGTGGTGCCCTTAGATGGCAAGAATACTGGCTATATTAAGAATTTCTTATTAACACCACAGCAAGGTGCTTGCTTTCATAAACCTCCGTCGCCGTCAAATCAGTTGATCCATGTTTCTTTTGATATACCCATTGCGATCCCTGATTTAGAGCAGCCGATGTATATCGTTGGCACGCTAAAGGTGAAAAATGCCCAAGCCGGATTTGCTAAAACGGGTTATCAACTAAAAGGGATAAAAGTGATCCCTTACCCAGTGAAAATAGCAGCTGCTTCAAACGAACAAGATCACCAACACTAAATTGCTAGATAAATAAGAAAAAGGTAATGATGATGAAAATAAATACTAGATTTATGCTTTCTGTAATGGCAACCGCGATTACATTTTCTGGTACCAATGCTTTTGCAGAAGCGCAAACGGAAGGCATAAATATTGGTGGCGCTGTTCGTGTTAACTACGCCTACAAAGATTATAGTGAAGTATCAAAAGACAAAGTCGGTGACATAAGCTTTGATATGGCTGCGATTAAATTTAATGGGAAAAAAGGTGATTGGGGACTAGCGGCTGAATATCGTTTTACTTCAGATACAAATTATATTAAATACGGATATGGCTTTTATGATCTAGACCCTAACTGGCAACTTCAGTTTGGTATCAACAAAGTTCCATTTGGTAACGCAGAGTTTATCTCTAATAGTTTTTGGTTCGGTCTCCCTTACTACCTGGGTTTTGAAGATGACCATGATATTGGTATTAAAGCTGTCTACGAAAATGATGGTTGGCATACTGATTTAGCATTCTATAAAAATCCTGAATATGGCTCTAGCGAGAACAAGCGTTACGCTACAGATATCTATACCGGCACCATAAATGGGACCGAGTATAGTAATGAAGAAACGAACCAAATTAACGTTCGACAGACCTATACTTTTGAACATAATGGTGGATCAACAACCATAGGAGGCTCTGCACAATTTGGGCAGATTTATAACAATAAAACAGCTAGTAACGGCGACCGTTACGCTGTGGCTCTGCACCTTGAATCAAGGTTAAATGGTTGGAACTTACAATTACAAGCTCTACAGTATGAATACAATGCAGCAGATGCAGAAGACCCAAACAAAATAGGTGTCTCTGTGGTGAGTTGGCAGTACGAGATTGCAACTCAAGGTCAGTCATACAGCGCTAACATTGCTAAGACTTTCAACACCGATTGGGGAAGTGTTAAGTGTTATAACGATTTTGGATTAATGACTCCGGATGTTGATGGCGATGATTACGACAACAGCATTCAGAACGTCACTGGTTGTGCAGTTTCAGCAGGTCAAACTTATACCATGATAGATTTTATAATGGG
>NZ_PJAP01000223.1:0-10391 GCF_002836795.1 Shewanella sp. 11B5
CTCGGCAGCGGCTGCAATTTCCAAACTTCTGTCTGAAATATGCTGGTTTTGCTCCGCGATGTCATTAATGTTTTGACTTGCACTTGTCATTAACTGTTCGCTTGATTCGGCTTCTTTTACCGTTTTCGCCATCACGTTCATCACACCACGGCTATTGGTTTGCAGTGTTTCAATAATTTTTTGAATTTCAACGGTCGCTGCTTGAGTTCTACCCGCTAAGGTTCTTACTTCATCTGCAACCACTGAGAATCCACGTCCCTGTTCGCCTGCTCTTGCCGCTTCAATAGCAGCATTAAGGGCTAGCAAGTTGGTTTGGTCAGAAATGGCATTAATCGTTGCAATAACCTCACCAATTTCAGTCGCACTAGAATCAAGTTCTGCAACAGCAACTGAGGTACCACGTACTTCCCCTGCTAATTGATTAATCTCAACCAAGGTTTTTTTGATCTGAGCTTGGCCTTGTGTGGTTTTCTCCGTTGCTCGCGATATTTGCGTTGATGATTCTTGAGCATGGCTAGCGACTTCTCGAATCGACACTGCCATTTCTTCCGTTGCACTGGCTAACGAATCAATGCGGTCTTGCTGCACGCTGGCCAACTGAGTATTTTCATCACTACGCACACGTAACTGAGCACTAATTTGTTGGATCAAAGCAACTGCTTCTTGAGTGGTTTTCACCAACAGATGTTCACGTTCTGTGACCCTATCAACGGTTCTTGCAATCAGATTAAATTCATTACGCGCAGGCGCATAACCAATACGAGATGCAAGATCCCCTTCGGCCAACCTTTTCAATGCTCCATAAATATCGAATAGACTGCCACCGATGAAGGTATTTACATAATAAGAGCAAACAAACATCAACAATAAACTCAAGCTAATGGCAGTGATGTGCCATAAACCTAACCCAGTCAGAAAATTAGTGTCATCAACATAACTTAATGAATAGTCTTGCCCTGAAACCTGAGCCGAAATATCAGTATTAAGGCCAATATTAATCGCTGTATTTTGCAGTAAGGGCGCCAGATCAGATGCAGATATCTGAGTCGCTGATGCCAATTGGGCAATCACATCAACTTGTTTTTGTGCTTCTATTGTTCTTTGTGAAGACGCCGCGTCAGCAAAACAAATGCCCATGACGACAACGGCGAGCACAGCAGTAAAAAAAAGAACAAGAAAATTTTCATGTAACTTTACGCTAATTAAATATTTATCTATCCAACGAAATGCAACTTGTTTCACGATGATATCTCCAATAAAAATGATCAGTGATTACCGAGTGAGGCGCATTACCTATCTTATTCAGCAGGTAATTATTGATATAAGAGAAGATGTCATTCGGTCAATTACCAGAAATAATATATGACTGTCGTTAGCAGGTGTTTCTAAATAACAAAATTGGCACCTAGATCACGCAAAAAATGCCAGAAAAGACACTTATTGTAACTTAACCACCACAAACTGGTAACCTTCCTCAAAAAATCACCTGAAGTTGTCGCATGACTCAGCTGTTAGTTAAGGAGTAATTGTAACTAAGCACCGATTTAGCTAACTTGTGTAAACTTATTATCAGTAAGCATTTAACTCGTTCATGTATTTCATCGGTGATGTTTTCATGACTTTTTTAAACATGGTAATAAATGCACTCACCGACTCATAGCCTAATAACTCGGACACCTGTTGCACACTTTGCTTATCTGACAGTGCTTGCAGTGAAGTAATAATATGCAGCTGTGTACGCCATTTGCCAAAAGTCATTCCGGTTTCTTTCTTAATCAACCGCGCTAACGTGCGCTCTGTTAAGGCAAATTGTTCTGCCCATTGCGGCAGTGTTTTTCTATCGTGAGGCTGACTTATCAATTGCTGGCTCATCGCTTGAATAACCATATTTTTAGACAAAACAAAATCTAAATGTTGGATCGGCATATCAATTAATTGGTCGTGTAATACCTGAGCTAATCGTGCCGTTTTACTGTTTGCGCGATAATGCTGATCGCGACTAGCAAGTTCACACATCAGCTCTTTCACTAATGGCGAAATCGCTAATGTACAAGTATTTTGTGGCATGCCGTCCATATTGCTATCGATAAATAAATGGCACAACTTGGCGTTATCTGATGCGCGGTTACTGTGGACTTTGTGCGCAGGGATCCAAATAGCGCTATGGGTTGGTACCATCCACATTTTTGCCGATACCTCGCAAGTCACATAACCATGCAATGCTAAGATTAACTGACCTTTTGGGTGAGTATGCAGCGGAATTTCGTGGCTGGCACAGGCATGCTCTATTTTGGCAATAATGGATTGCTTCATATACTCAAAATTTTTGATTTCATCCCAACCAATTGCATCAAACATAGTTTTGTCAGTTTTCAGTTATTTATTGTCACTATCTCTAAATTATATCGTTCGGCAAATCTTTATACTAGCAACCATTATTAAGTGAAATCTAAAGCAGCTAATGACGTTACAAACCGACAATACTAAACCGCAATCTCGATTTTCTGGTGCATTACTCGTAATAGGTATTTTGCTTATTGCGGCTAATTTACGTGCGCCTTTTACCGGCATTGCTCCTGTGCTGGACCAAATTATTAATCACTTTGGACTAAGCGGCTCACAAGCAGGGTTTATAACAACATTACCGCTTATCGCCTTTGCGATTGTGTCGCCAATGGCGGCGACATTTGCCCGCAAACAAGGGTTAGAACACACACTGTTTGCAGCACTTATTTTGATATTGCTGGGTATCGGCACCCGATTTATCGACTCATCCACCATGCTTTTTATTGGTACGGCAATTATTGGCATCGGCATTGCGATTGCAAACGTGTTATTACCCAGCCTAATAAAACGTGATTTCGCCACCAAAGTAGCCTTAATGACCTCGGCTTACGTGCTAACAATGGGAGTGGCTTCTGGCGGGTTCTCGGCGTTGGTATTTCCGTTAAGCCAATTCAATGGTTTAGGCTGGCAATTAGCGCTTGGTTCGGCGGCTATGTTAACGGTCGCGGGGATAATTGTGTGGATGGCGCAATTAGGTAAACACACTAAGCCGGCTCGTATTGCACCATTATCTTCTTCGTCAAAAAGTGTGTGGCGTTATGCACTTGCATGGCAAATAACCTTATTACTGGGCTTAAACTCATTTTTAACTTATATCATTATTACTTGGCTGCCCAACATATTGACTGACACGGGTCACTCGGCCACACAAGCTGGTGCTTATCATGGCGCATTTCAAATTGCGACAGCGCTGCCAGGTTTAGTGTTAATTCCATTATTGGCTAAATTAAAAGATCAAAGTGCATTGAGCTTTTTACTTGGAGTACTCAGCGCAATCAGTGCATTAGGGCTACTCTACGTACCACACTTTGCATTTGCATGGACAATAATGTTGGGGTTTTGCTCTGGGGCTTGTTTTATTTTAGGGCTATCGTTTATTAGTTTACGCACTGACGACCAGCACCAAGCCGCATCGCTTTCTGGTATGTCACAATGTGTGGGCTATTTATTAGCGGCAGTGGGCCCTATGTTGGCCGGAGCAATACACACAACAACAAGCAGTTGGACTGGACCACTGTGGCTATGCGTTATTGCAGCATTGTTATGTGCATTATGTGGTTTAGGCGGTGGCAGAAATACCACGTTACATAAGTCGGTTAACTAAACATACACGGCCTGATAACTGAGTTATGCATTTAATATCACCATCCTAATGAAGCAAACCTCATTTGAGAAAACGATATTGAGCAACATAAAATCAAGCCGTAAATATGGTAGGCCACTCAAAAATAAGTCATTGAGATAAACGGGTTGCGGTCACGACATCGTACCTATCACACCGGATGCTTACACCCAATAAACAGGATAGTGACGCTTAGGATCTGTGGAAAGATTATTCACTACCAACGCAACGATCAAGAGTAATACCGTACCTAAAAACACGGGCATTAAGGCATAGAGAAAACCGAGCTTATGAACGTTTTCACCACCAATCACGGCAATCAACGCTGTAGCACCAGCGGGCGGATGTAAGGTTCTGGTCAAGTACATTAACGCAATAGATAGCGATACAGCCAAAGCGCAGGCTAGCACTATATAATCAGTAAAGACTTGATAAACCGCAACACCTATTAACGCTGATATTACGCTGCCACCAATTAAATTACGGGGCTGAGAAAACTCCGCTAACGGAGCACCGTAAACCAACACAGCTGACGCACCAAAAGACCCTATTACAAACATACTGCCCATAGGATTAGCGGCCGTATAAAACGCTAAACCAGCAACTAAGTAAATACCACAAAATGCGCCAATCCATGACCAAACAATTTTCTTTAGCGGTTGCCTAGGAGGACAAATGTCCTTTGATCGCATGCGAGTAAAATAGAATCTCATTATGTTAATCCGAGTAAATGGCCTAATACATTGTTGACGATGTCATTCGCGAGCAGCAAATTAGCGCTTAAGAAACACAATTGCAATTACACCCAACCAAAATCCTCTTGGAAATAAGGTAATGCTACTTTAGTGATCTCGTGATGATCTAATGATGTGAATATTAATGAGATAAAGACGGTTTTTTGGTTCTAGTGACTAAAAAACAAATGAGGGAACCTAACGTGACCAATGCTACACCCTGCCAAAATGATCCCGTAAGTGAAATAGACAAATAAACAGAAGCAAACATGGTCGAAAACACAGGGGTAAAATATGACAACGTGCCTAACAATATAATATTTCCACCAATAATGGCCTGGTTCCACAAAGCATAACCGGTGCCGATTACCATGCCAGCAAACAATAATGTAAACGTTGATGGTAAGGTGAAGTGTAAGCGGGGTTCGTTACTCAAAAAATATTGTATCCACAACGTTACCGCAGTCGCGCTAAAAAACAGTGCAATCGCATTTTTTCCGTTACTGATTTTTTGAGTGACTACGCAATAAATTGCCCAAATAAATGCCGCAAAAAAGGCCATAGAATAGGTTATTGGGTTGTCCGAAATATTAGTTAACAACAGACTAGGTGAAATACCCTGGTCGCCAGCAATACACCAAGCAACACCTGTAAATGCCAATAAAATACTTGGGTAAACCAAAATATTCACTTTGTTACGACTCATCATGACACTTAACAATATCGTCAGCGCAGGCCATAAGTAGTTAATAATCGACATTTCCATTGCTTGCAGTCGGCTATTGGCCATGCCTAAAGATAATGCCAGACAGATTTCATAAGTAACAAATAACCCACCGCCGATAAATAAATATCGCTTAGGGTAATCTTTTATTTTGGGTATTCCCATGACCGACATTAAAAATAGCGCACTGACGGTATACATCATTGCAGCGCCAGCAATGGGACTAAACAATTCGGATAAATCGCGGATTAATGCCGTGACGGTACTCCACAGCAAAATGGCCATAACGCCATAAAACGTATACTTATTGTCGCGAATATAAGACACCAAACCCACCGTTATTTCATCGCGGATTTTACATATACATCAAAGCGGTTTTTCTTGGTGGCGATAACCATACTAGGTTTAACTCCATCCAAGTCTTCTGCGTAATCAGGGCGCTTTACTACCACGCGCTTAGTGGCGAGTGCCATAGCGGGTGCTAACAGTCCATCGGCATCTAAGTCTGCGCCGACAAGAGTTTGGAACACGCGCATTTCTTTTTTAACCAGAGCTGATTTTTCACGGTGTGGGTACATTGGGTCAAGGTAAACTACATCAATCTCGGTACCAGACGATTGAGCGGCGTCGGCTAACGCGCTGATACTTGAACCATGAAATAAGCTCATCAAATCGCGCATCCACTCGCCTATTTCGGCGTCTTCATAAGCGCGGCGTAAACCATCTTCAAGCAATGCCGCCACAACGGGATGACGCTCAACCATAATCACTTTACAACCTAGGCTTGCCAGTACAAAAGCATCTCGGCCAAGCCCTGCGGTGCCATCAACTACGGTGGGCGTTACGCCTTGCTTTAGTCCGACAGCTTTGGCAATCGATTGACCTCGGCCACCACCAAACTTACGTCGATGCGCCACTGCACCAGACACAAAGTCAACGCTAATGCCGTCGAGTTTAGGTTCATCACGCTTATGCAAACTCAAGCAGTTTTGATCGAAACGCAATTCAAAAGCGGCGTCTTTGTCCCACACCAACTGCCAGCGCTGGGCGATGTCGACTAATGAAGGATACTGCTGATTAAAGAAGATCGGGGTCTGCAACAAGATGATTACCTGCCAATGTAAGAAACTACGCCATTATGCCAAAAGCCATCACCAGTGAACACCTATACCTCGCGCGCTAGAAAACTTATAATGTCGCTATTACACAGTTTTTGCTGTCTCATTTAGTAAATGGAAATGCCCATGCTCAGTTATCGCCACGGTTATCATGCAGGCAATTATGCCGATGTACTTAAGCACTCAATGCTTATTCAAGTATTAAAAGCGATGCAGAAAAAAGATAAACCTTATGTGTATATCGATACTCATGCAGGTGCAGGTGCCTACTCATTAACCGATGAGTTCGCCCAAAAAACCGGAGAGTATTTAGAGGGTGTTGCCAAACTATGGGACCACGCTAATTTACCCACTGCATTGGCCAACTATGTTGAAACTGTGCAGCACTTTAACGCTGAGTTTGATGGCGAGTTAACCGTGTACCCTGGCTCACCGGCCATTGTAGATGTTGAGCTTCGTCCGCAAGATCGTATGGTGTTACACGAACTGCATGGTACTGACCATGAGTTATTAGCAGATTATTTTGTGGAAGACAGACAAGTCAAAGTCATTAAAGGTGATGGTTTACAGGGATTAATTGCCGCTGTACCGCCATTAGAACGTCGTGGGGTGATATTAATTGACCCAAGCTATGAAATGAAAACTGACTATCAAGATGTTGCTCAAGCCATCATTAAAGCCCACAAACGCTTTGCTACCGGGACATTTCTTTTATGGTATCCGGTGGTTAAACGTGAGCAAACAGAAGCTATGCTAACGCTGCTCAAAAATAGTGGCATTAAGAAACAACTGCGTATTGAGCAAGGCATTAGCGCCGACAGTGACGAGTTTGGTATGACAGCTGCGGGTTTATGGGTAATTAACCCACCTTGGCAAATGGATGTATTGGCTAAAGAAGCATTAGATTACTTAGCGCCTTTACTAGGCGGTGCCGACGGAAGCATTAGCGTAAAGTGGGAAGTAGGCGAGTAAGACTTTCTACCCGCAAAAGATGTGAGTTTATTGTCGTATCAGATCCTAACTATCTTTATTGAAATAACACACAAATTTCAAATGGAATTAACCTGCAGGCTCAATGGTTCTCCGTCCGAAGTGTCCGAAATAGCGTGATGAAAATGCCGTAGTGACATCATGGATGATGGCACAGGCTCAGGGGTACATGGATGTACCATCTGAGCCGTTAGGCGATTTTTATTATGTTATGAGGATCAACACTTTGTCGGAGCTGCGGGGGGAGATCCAAGAGGGGGAAGCAGTTTTCCCCTTCTTGGTCGGGTGTGGGCGAAGCGCCACGACCTTGATGTTATTTATTGACGTATGACTGAGCATTACTTAAAAAACGCGCCTGCCGCACCAGGGAATACCACTGGGCTAACATTACCATTCGCGGCAACACTCGCGACACCAAACAAATAATTGTCGATAACCAAATTATCTAACGTGAACTGATTAACCTTGCCGACATAGCGGCTATGAGTCCATTCAGCTACCGTTGTTGAGCGCCAATATACGCGATAACCGACAACCGTGTTGTCGTCAGTACTGGCCCAACTTAATGTGGTACTTGGTGAGACTTGCCCTGCAATGGTCACCTTAGTTGGTGGCGCTGGGGCCCATGCTTGTGACGCTAAACTTAACGCATTAAGCGCAGTCAGTTTGGCGGTAAAATCAAAATCCACTCCTTCAATCACATCGCCATACGCAATGCCGTTTTCAACGCGAATATCTTGATGTTGGCGATTATAGTTCTCGTTGGTTTCCATAATCCGCACGGCAGGCAAACCAGCCTGATTAAACGGTAAATGATGCCCACCACGACCAAAACGATCGAGTCGATACACCAGCATCACCTCTAAATTAGTCATGTACTGGTCGGCTAGCGACTTAATTTTACGGGCTAAATTGCGTGAAGCAGAATCATTTTCGCCGCCACTAAAATAGCGTTCTTTGGCTTCATCTGCGGTTTCGGCAAAACGTACGCCTTCAGAAAACACCCGCACACTACTGTTATTCACCACGCCATTAATGCCAGATATATTGCCAATCATGTCATTATTTAATACTGCTTGAACCTGCCAATTTTGCGCTTTAGCATAGTCAGCTAAAATATTGCCGCCATACAAACCTTGTTCTTCGCCCGACAATGCAGCATAAACAATAGTGCCGTTAAATTGGTATTTTGATAATACTCGCGCTGCTTCTAACGCCCCTGCCACACCGGATGCATTGTCGTTAGCACCAGGAGAAATTGAGGTAGCATCCAACACATCACTAACACGTGAATCAATGTCGCCGCTCATCATCACTACACGCTTAGGATCCGTTTTACCCCGCTGAATCGCGATAACGTTAACTACTTCGGTTGGATTTTCGATTCGTTTACCTTGAACAGTGTCGCCCACGGTCACCACTTCTAAACAGCCACCACATTCTTTTGATATACGATTAAATTCAGCCTCAATCCAACGTCTAGCAGCACCGATACCTTGAGTGTCAGATGTGGTATCAGACAAAGTGTGCCGAGTACCAAAACCGACTAAGGTTCGAAGATCTTGTTCAATCCGCTTAGCTTGCGGTGCGGTAGCGATGTCGTATAAACGCACATCTTCTTGTGATGGGGCTACAAACGATGATTTGTCGGCAGCAAATGCAGGCACGGTTACAGCGCCCAATATCAACAACCCAGCCATGCCCGCTAAACAATAACCGTTGTTACGACTGAGTTTGACCCGCTTAGGTTGTACTTTATGAATTAAATGGTTCATTAATAAATACCTTAAGTTAACTGGCTAATGCTTTTTGGTAGCGTTTTAATAATATTTTTACGCGCTTCACATAAGCTTGTGTTTCAGGATAGGGCGGTATACCGCGGTATTGCATCACCGTTGTTGGACCAGCATTGTATGCCGCACAAGCAAGGTCAATGTCGCCGTCAAATTTGCTCAATAATTGCGCAAGATAACGACTGCCACCACGAATATTCTGTTGAGCATTAAAAGGATCATCAACGTCCATATCGCTAGCGGTACCTGGCATTAATTGCATTAAGCCTTTAGCGCCAGCTTTGGATAACGCGCCAATTTTAAACGCTGACTCGGCATGGATCACTGCTCGAATAAGTGCAGGATCAAGCTGATACTGCCGCGCGGCTAAAGCCACATCGGTTGCAAAATGTGAGGTAAATAATGGGATTTTATACCAATCGATAACCGAATCGACCCGGCATGCAAAACATTCATACAATAATACTTGGTAGTCTGCATCCAGCGGTTGTTGATCGCTAAACACCATCACCCCATTGGTTTGCTTGTATTGAAACACTTTACGCTTTTCCACGCCTAAATCACTGACAATACCATTTTCGGAGTAACTGGCCTTAACGCGAGGCTTACTCGATACTGAGCCCGTTTTTGTTAACGAATAATTATTGGTTAACGTACGCGGTTTTTGTTTATCGCCCACATAGCCAGCATTCAACGACAGCTGATCATTAATTGATTGCTCATCGGCAGGCTTAGTGTTGCGGCGACTCAACACGTTATATGTTTCTATCGTTGGCGCTGGGTGATTTTCAGCGGTGGTAGTTTGAGATTGCTGTAACGATAACTGCTTTTTTGCTGCGGCTTGCTGAGGAATATACTTAGCTTTAATTTGCGGCTTTTCAACGTCTTCCACGGCAGGAGAAACCACTTGCTTGGCTTGTATAGGTACACAAATACAAGCCAACAACGTAGCGATACCTAATAGCGTCTGCCGATTACGCCATGTCATTTGACTATTCCTGCACTTGATCGAATATCGGCATCGGCGCGATACGGGCGAACTTTGCTACTGCCGAACCGGGAAAAATTTTAACCCCACTGTTTAACTCGTCTACGGCTTTACGGTAAAAGTCTTCCGCGTGGACAAAGTCGAGCTCTAGCTGTATATATTCGGCGAGCTGATCGGCACACAGTTTGTCTTTATTCACCGTAGCTAATAATGCTTCTAAACCTTGATCAATCTGTTGCCAAGCGGCTATCGATACAGACAACGAGCCACCAGCCATATTTGACTCTTCAATCGGTTGTTCCCAATCGTGTTCGGGCTGTAACTGTTTTAGTAGCTCCAACTGGGCTTGTTGGTCA
>NZ_PJAP01000576.1:0-4181 GCF_002836795.1 Shewanella sp. 11B5
AATCAATGCGTATGTGCTGTGCTATGTCATTTACCACGTCGATATTACGTTAGCTGCTGGTGATAATGAATTTAAAATCGCGACAGCAGATTGGTCGACAATTGACTTCGGCGCAATAGCCGGTGATGATGCTGTGACTGAAGGGCTGTTGAAAACCTTAGTGAAAAAAGGTGCCAACATGCATTTTAATGTCACAATCGCCAGTACCTATCGCTTTACGGTGACAGGCTCAAGTACTGAGTCGCCAACCTTATTAGTTACCAAGTTGAACTAGGTTTAAGTGGTTGTCTCGTAAAAACAAAACCCAGCTTAGGCTGGGTTTTGTGTGTTTCTTCAAAGCGGCTTATGCTGCTTCAGCGAGCAGTTTGGTAATCAATTCTGCAATGGTGTCGGGGTCTTGTGCGCCAGAGACTAAATATTGTTGATTAAACACAATGGCAGGCACGGCTTGAATTCCGCGGCTGATCCACAATTGCTCTTCTTCTTTTACCGCAGTTTCAAAGCGTTTGTCGCTGAGCACTGCACGTGCCTCAGCAGCATCTAAGCCAACCTTTGTAGCTGCTTCAATGAGTACTTCAATGTCATCTGGGTTTTTCTGCTCAGTAAAATAACTGCTAAACAGCGCCAATTTCAAGTCAGTTTGCTTACCCGTCTCTGCAGCCCAATACAGTAGCTGGTGGGCCAGTAGCGTGTTGTAAATACGTGATGAGTCGGAAAAGTTAAATTCAAAACCTAAATCGGCACCCATTTGGGTTAATCGCTGACGGTTCTGTGCGCTTTGCTCTGGTGTTGAACCGTATTTTTCTGCAATGTGTTCACCTAAATGCTGACCTTCTGATCCCATTGCTGGATTTAGCTCAAACGGATGCCACTGCAATTTAACCTCTAAATCATCAAATTTGCTCAATGCTTGTTCAAGTCGGCGATAACCGACAATGCACCATGGGCACATTACGTCTGAAATAATGTCAATTTGGATCTGATTAGTAGCCATGAATGTTCCTGTTAATGATTAATTCGACTTAATTTAGTTAAGTCTACAAAAATAAAATGGGTATAGTTGCTTATAAATTAGCTGCTTTTAGCGGTTAATTGATTGGTTTACCATCACTTGTGTAAACAACACAAAAGTTGCAACATTTGGGACTAAATTGTGTCTATACTTAACCAGTAATCTGATGTTTAATCAATGTAAGGGTTAGGTCAATTAGATATACCCCATGCACGTTTATTAATGGTATTGCTGGTAAAGTATACAAACAGATATAAAACACATTATAGGTTTGAGTACTTGTGATACAAAGCACATGCCGATGTCTAAATATGTCAGCCTGCATTTGTACAACAACACTATTTATGTCAGCATGCAGTTGTAATACGCAATAAATTTGGCAAGTAAATTCTTTTAAGGACAATCTATGAAAATAAATCTTTCTGGTCACCATGTTGATGTTACTGATACTGTCAAACAACACGTAGATGAAAAATTCGCTAAAATAGCTAGCCATTTCCCGACGCTTATCTCGCTAGATATCATCATTGCTAAAGAGCATGGTGAATATGATGTTGAAATTAGAACTAACTATGAAGGAACTCGCATTGCTGCTAAAGGTACTGACTTAGTCATGTATCCCGCTATCACGAGCGCCGCTAAAAAATTAGATGCGGCACTAAAGCATCGTAAAGGTCAATTAAAAGCAGACTTACATGAAAAACCAGATGTAACTGCACCTGAAATCGCTTACGAAAAAGTGCAAGAAATGGACTTACGTTAAGCATCGTCGTTTATATAACGATACCCAAAAACGCAGCCTAGGCTGCGTTTTTTTGTTCAAGCGTCATAATAACTAACCTTGTCCAGTCATAATAACCTAGCAACTCAAGCTAGCTTCGACTTGCTAGAGCGTTGCATTGCTAAAAAGCTAAGCGCAGTAAAGCATCAATACGTTCGCTGCAGCTTGTTAAGTTTGTAAAGCCTCTGCGTTATCTTTGTATAGAGTCTAGCCGCGAAGCGTTCTAGCATTTAGCTGTTATTCTTGGATATAAAACAGCAATAACATTTATGTGATGGACAATACTCCAATCGGCTCATAGGCCGATAGATGTTGTTTGCTGTGGATACACTTGGTTTCTGCCATTCTTTTTCGCTTGATACAAATTTCTGTCGGCATTGTTGATAAGTTCATCAATATTTTGATCATCGGTTAATTGTGAAATGCCAATACTGATGGTTAGGCTAATCTCGTGTTTAAGAAAATGCACCTTATGATGGTGTACGTTAGTACGAATTTTTTCTGCAATGACAGAAGCTTGCTCAGCCGAGGTTTGCGGCAGAATAAACAGAAACTCTTCGCCTCCCCAGCGTGCGACACAATCTTGCTGCCTCACACTCTGTTTAAACACCTGCGATAACTCAGTAAGCACCATATCGCCGCAATTGTGGCCGTATTTATCATTGACCATTTTAAAATGATCAAGATCGCATAGCAAAACAGATAATGGTTCGTTGTTTCGTGAAATTCTTGATTTTTCCTGCTGTAAAATGGTTAACGCATTACGTCGGTTAGCCAGTGTCGTTAATGGATCAGATAATGCGAGTTGTTGATATTTTTTACCGAGCTTCAGCGCACTATTGTAGGATAGCATTCTTGAATATTCATATAACGCGGAGAGAAAGGTAGTGGTTAAAAATGAAAATATTAACCGGACTTTAAACTCAGTTGAATAAGTTGCATATTGAGGCATCTCTATCGGTGAAAACATAATAATAGCGATAATACTTAAGAAAAATAGCAGGTTAACCAGACCATAACTTAATCCCAGTACATAAACGGAAACTGGCGCCACAATAAATATCCACAATGGACCTGTTTGTACCGCCCCGCCAGTAAAGACTAAGTAGAACATCAGTATATATAACGAGTAAATGATAATAAAAGAGCTCAGGTTAAGCTTGTTGTATTTTTTGAGTACAATGTAAGCCAAACAGTAAATGATGCTGGAGACAAATAGAGTGATGGTTAATACATTATTACTGTTAAATAAGCTTATTACGCCCATCACAAAAGTCATCGACATTCCGACTAATGAAAACAGAGATATAACGCGAGCCTGCTGAAGTTCTCCGTTACTTTTACTTTCATTTTTAATGAATGTTAGCAATGAGCCATCCTTTAAATGCTTCGTGCCGATATGTCGTTAGAATTGATTTGAGTGATGTTTGATATTCAAAAAGAACATGTATAAAGAATATTATTTAGAGTGACATGAATTAAGCTTTTATCCAATGATCTTTTTAACATGCCCAATTTAACATGCTTAAAGTAATTAAAGCGGTAACATCGGTAAGGGTGATAACCCCGAATTCATTGCTGACAAAGTGCTCGGTGGATTGTTAGGGCGATAACAATGATGAAAAGCGTATGCTTCGCTTACATAGATCACTAAAAATCTATAGCAAAATAAAGCGGGAAGGGGGATTCGATTCGACTGTTGAACTTTTAATCTTTCAGATTCATCGCTTTTATAGAATCTATCCGCGAAGCGTCCTAGTGTTTAGCTTGTGAATGTTTAGGTTGTGGATATTGAGAGTGACAAAATGACGTGACGGCTTTGATAGAAACAAGCTGCAAAGCGTTCTAGCACTTAGGTTTAGAACGCTTTAACAGTCTTCTTAGTTTGAGTTATTCTTCGTCGTTAATGTCTGCATTGTGGTAAACGTTCTGAACGTCATCACAATCATCAAGAGCCGCTAAGAACTTTTCAAAACTTTCAATATCTTCACCAGTAAGTTCAGTCATTGTTTGTGGCACAAATGCTAAATTCTCTACCTTAAAGTCTATCTCTGGAAAGGCTTCAGTTAACACAGTGCGCGCATTGTTAAACTCAGATACGGGTGCAAATACGCTGATGATGCCATCTTCTAGTTCTACATCGGCAACGTCGACGTCGGCCATCATAAGCAATTCAAGAATGGCTTCATCGTCTTCACCTTCAAACACAAAAACTGCTTGATGTTCGAACATATGGCCAACAGTACCAGGGCTACCTAACTTGGCATCATTTTTAACAAATGCTTGGCGAACCTGAGTAAATGTGCGATTACCGTTGTCTGTTAAGCAGTCTACAATCACCATGCAGCCGCCAGGACCAAAACCTTCATAGCGGGCGGTATCATAATC
>NZ_PJAP01000577.1:0-4170 GCF_002836795.1 Shewanella sp. 11B5
TAAAACTGGTAACTTACATTAAAATCAATGGTTCTTGGAAGGATATAGCGTCCATTTGAAGAAAGTGAATCTCGAGGGTCACCTTCTGTTAGTGCATTCTCATCTGTTAAATTACTCACAGCAAGCTGCATTTGAACTTCTTCGGTTAAGTTAACAATAACGCCTAAATCGACTTTGGTGTATCCAGCTAACGTTACCGTGTTTTCATTATTAGCAAAACGGTCGCCAACTGCCGATACTGTTCCGTAAAGCGTCGCGTACATCCCATTTGAAAAATCAATATCGTAACTAGGTGTCATACGCACTTGCCAGCCAGGCTGCCTTTGCGCTTCATTACCTTTATTGGTAGGGCTTTCGGTAATTTCAGTTTGTTGTATGGTTGAGTTGAGGTTCAACGTAAAGCCACTATCCGTGAAGTAATTAAAATCAACTTCAAGACCATACGCTTGGTTTGTTAATACCTCAGCTGGGGCACCTGGAACTGCAACAAAAGTATCGCCTTTTACCTCATTGAAAAATGTTGTGGCATAAAGTTCGTAATCATCAGCAACTAACTTGTAACCCAATTCATATTGAGTAACATCTTTAATCAAATCTTCACCCGACTGATATGCGTCAAAGTTATCGCGAAAATCATCAAAGAATGGCATTTTAGAACCATCACTTATCCGTGCAAATATGCCTTGGGAATCAGCAAACATCCAATTTGCTCCTAAAGTCCATGCTATGGCAGACTCATCATAGGAAACCGCTTTGCTGATCACACCGTCTAACCCTTCATCAACCGTATACTCAATTTGATGATTTTCGTTGCGAATACCAGCATCCATCGAGAGTGAATCGGTTATTTCATGGGATGTTGCAACATAAAAAGCTTGAGTAGACCCATCGCCAACACTGTTTATATCGTAATTCCAACCACAGCTATCTTGGTTATCGTTACAATCGATTCCCGTTAGCATTTCGCCACCAGACTCAACCACATGATAAGCTTGGTTACCTATTGACCACCAGTCATTCGCGCTAAAGGTAGAGTGGTAATAACCCGCAGTAATTGTACTGTTATCAAATGTTTTAGTAATAGCGAGATCATTGGTAAAGGCTTCAATTTGTTTCTTAACAACCCAACGACCAATTTGCTGTACCACAGTTGAGCCCGCATATTCTGTTCCTGTTACCGCGCCAGAAGCAGTGCTTCCACTGTCTGCAACCGTCGATAACATGACTGGATCACCATCAGGGACTAATCCATATGTATCAGCATCGCCTTTGGTATAAATAAAACGGTCAACAATGCCCCAACCATTGTCTAAGGTTAAATCTAAACTGCCGCCTGATACAGAACCATTCCAGCCTCGACCTTGGCCAAAATCAACGTTGATAGCTTCACCATTGGGTCCAAATTTAACTGTTGCTTGACGGTTATTGGTTCCAATTTGGTTATATTGATTATCGACAGTAGAAACATTTATCGGTGCAGGCAAATACCACACGCCGTGGTCATCAGTTTGACGAGTAAAAACATTGAACTTACCGTTATCAAATTTTTTGGTGATATTAACCGTAAACTGTTTGCCTTCTTCTGCATTGAATCCGGCATCACGAACGCCTGGTGAGCTCTTAATATAGCCACCAGCCATAAAATATAAATCTTCTGCTAATTGGCCACTAACAACGCCGTCAACACGTTGTAAGTTGTAATCTGAAGTTGAATATTTCACTAAACCTTCAGTTTCTTCGGAGCCTTCTTTTAATAAAAAGTTTGTGGTTAAACCTGGTTGGCCATTTGATACCACAGGATTAGGACCACCACGAAGCGCTTCCATGAATGACACTGCTTCGTCTAGTCTAAATAAGGTTGAGTTTTCTAAAAATGACAGCGTTGGCGGTGGAAAAATAGGCGCGCCTTGCAGTTGAACAGTTAAGAAAGGAGCATCTCCGCCCCCAGGAAAACCACGAACAAACACGTTAGCACCTGATACACCACCTGAACTTTCAGCCCAAATCCCCGGTACAGCCTGAAAAAGTTCTGCAGTGCTTTTTGGAGCCAATTTTTTAATATCGTCTTCAGAAAACGAGCTAATGGCATAACTAGCATCTTCTTTGGCAACACTTTTCCCACTAAATGTACCGGTTACTACAATTTTTTCGACTCTATCTTTGCTGACTTCTTGTTGTATTTTATCTGCGGCAAAACTGCTATTAGCTTGGCAAATTAAAGCTATTGCTACAGTTAATGAAGATAGCTTGAAATTTTTCATCATGTTTTTCCCTTTGGTTGACAAGCGCATTTAGCGATGATCAACGATTTATTATATTGATTACTTTTTCTTCCCCACACCCAATATAGGTTCCAATGCAAACGTTTGCAATAATTTTATGCAAACGTTTGCATTTTGGTTTCGCTTTCCGTTGCATTACTGGCTGTATATGTAATAATTCTTTGACAGGTTTTAAGGATATACTGGGATGTTTCACCTTTGAATAACGACAATAAAATCACCCTAGCGGGTTTAGCCAAGCTTGCTGGTGTGTCTACTTCTACCGTATCAAGAGCACTCAACAATAATCCGCTGATCAAACAAGAAACTCGCGATAGCCTCCAAGCGCTTGCAAAACAGCATAACTTTAGTTTAAACCGCGCCGCGAGTCGGTTACGTACACAAAAAACCAATGTGATTGCTGTCATTTTGAATCTAAGCGACAGTACCGATCAAAGTATTAGCGATCCATTCTTACTTAAGGTTGTAGGTGACTTGAACCAAGCACTCAACCAACACGGTTATGAAATGCTGTTATCGAATTCATTAATGGCTCATGAAGATTGGACAAGTTACTTTATCAACAGTAGCCGTGCCGATGGCATCATTGTTGTAGGCCAAGGAAAAAGCACCCAAAAAATAGAAGATGTCGCCCTCTCAGGAGCACCACTGGTGGTGTGGGGAGATCCTAAAGTGAATGCTACCTATCCTGTTATTGGTAGCGATAACTGCCTTGGGAGTTACTTAGCTACACGTCATCTTATTGAAGGGGGCTGCAAACGAATTGTATTTCTTGGCGACCCAGAACATGCCGAAATGAGTGAGCGTTACAAAGGCTACGAAAAAGCCCTCGCTGAATTCAATCTTGATATTAGTATTGATCTTACAGTATCTTGCGACATTACCAGTAAAGCTGCATACGAAAAAATGGACCAAGTTATCCTTGATCACGGGCTTTTTTTCGACGGTATTGTAGCAGCCAGTGACATGGTTGCTCTTGGCGCATTAAAAGCGCTAAAAGAACGTTACATCAATATTCCAAATGACGTCGGCATCGTAGGGTTTGATGATATTGTCATGGCTGAATTATTTCACCCTTCACTCACAACCATCCAACAAGACACTAAAACGGCCGCGAATATCATGGTAGAACAACTCATCAACCAATTGAATGGCCAACCAGCAAAATCAGTTGTTATGGACATCAAACTGATCACTCGAAAATCGACTAAATCGGTGTAAGTTATTTCGATAATAGAAAAAACTAATACTCACAAGACAAAATGCAAACGATTGCATTGATGAGATTTCAAAGATACACTGAAATGACTTACCTTTATTTGAGCGAACTTTATGCCTCGTTTTATCACTATAACTGCCATTGCTGCTTGTTACTTTGTGTTTGCTATTTTGCTCAACAGTGTTGGTACTGTAATCCTGCAATCGATCAATAGTTTTGATATCAGTAAAACAGAAGCAAGTACACTGGAAGGTTTTAAAGACTTATCTATCGCATTTGTGTCATTTTTTGTTGCTTCAATTATTCCAAGAATTGGCTATAAAGTTGCGCTACTCATCGGATTATCAATTGTCACTATCGCCTGTGCTATTACGCCAATGCTAGGTCAGTTTTGGGTGATCAAACTGCTATTTATGTGCATTGGTGTGTCTTTTGCGTTAGTAAAAATATCGGTTTACTCTGTTATTGGCCAATTAAGCGACTCGGTAAAAGCACATTCATCATTGCTCAATACCATTGAGGGTATTTTCATGTTGGGCAGTTTATCGGGGTATTGGTTATTTAGCTTTTACATCCATCCCGACAATGACTCATCAACCCACTGGCTACAAGCTGTTCCCTATACACATCCTCGAGGCCCAGAAAAAAGCCAAAAACCCCTAATCCGTT
>NZ_PJAP01000578.1:0-4161 GCF_002836795.1 Shewanella sp. 11B5
GCACTAAAACTCAGTTATCAATACGAGCGTTATTATGATACCGATGCTGCATCTATTGGGATTGTAAGTATACCCGGACTAATAACACTTCAAGATATAGACCATGACTATAACGCACACCAAGTGATGTTGTCATTTAGCTATAAATTGCATTAAACGTATCGTAAATACTACGCGAGGATATAGAAATGGAACGTAGAAATTTCTTAAAAATGAGTGCAGCAATTGGCGCTGCAGCAACTATCACTGGGTGTGAAGATAGTGCGAAAGAAATCAATGTAGTGCCACCAGAAGTACCAGAGAGTTCGCTTGAACAGCTTAACTGGTCTGCATGCTTAGTAAACTGTGGTTCAAATTGTCCTATTAAAGTATTCAGTAAAGACGGTGTTATCACCCGAATTGAAACTGACCATGAAACAACTGATGAATATGGTGTAAACCATCAAGCTCGAGCCTGTCCTCGTGGACGCTCACTCCGTCAAAGAACCTATGCAACAGACCGACTACGTTCTCCAATGAAACGTGTTGGTAAAAGAGGTGAGGCAAAATTTGTCCCTATCAGTTGGGAACAAGCCTATTCAGAAATAGGCACAAAATTACAAGCCATTAAAGATAACTACGGGCCTGAATCAATTTACATGCATTACGGTACAGGCGCTTATTATGGCTTCTCATCGAATACTGCTACTTGGGGTCGATTATTGAATTTAAATGGCGGTTTTTTAGACCACCATTGGGATTATTCATGGGCTGGTGTGTACCCAGCATGTATGGCCACTTATGGCGACCAGTGGGATAGCATTGGTGGTAGTTCGTTAAGCGAAATCGTTAACTCTGATTTATTTATTGGATTTGGTTTTAATCCAAATGAAACTCGCATGAGTGGTAGCGGTGAAGGCTATGATTTTGTTAAGTCTCTAGAACACAATAACAAAAATATCAAAGTCTGGATGATTGAACCTAGATACACAGATTCAATGCGTGGGAATGAAGATGAGTGGCTTGCAATTCGCCCAGGTACTGATGCTGCGTTAATTGAAGCAGTTATTTATCAGATGATAAGCAGTGGTTGGGTTGATCAACATGCCAAACCATTTTTAGATAAATATGCTGTGGGTTATGACGAAGCGTCGTTAGTGAACACGAAGGCGTCTGTTACGCTAAATGCTGATCCTTTCATAGCTTCACACGCTGAATTTATCGACCCAGCACAAAACTACCATGATTATATTATGGGCCAGGGTATATTTGTATCAGAAGGTGCGAAAACGCCAGCTTGGGCTGCCGTAGTCTGCGGCGTTCCAGCGAATAAAATTGAACAACTAGCCACCGCTATTATGGCCGCTGAAGCGCCCTATATTTCTGCAGGTGCGGGTATTAGCCGCCATGCAAACGGCGACCAAGCTACTCGAGCAGTGTATACCCTAGCCATTATGACCGGTAAAATTGGCCGTGCGGGTGTTAATAGTGGCGCAATGCCAACAAGTTATAGTTTTGGTGTTGCAGGTATGCCAACAGGCAGTAACCCTGTAGATGTGACCATTCCTGTTTATACATGGTCAGATGCCGTTGTACGTGGTGAAGACTTTAGCGGAACCTCTGATGGTGTTCGCTTTACCGCCAGTGGTAGCCAAGAACTATTCGACAATAACCCTGCAAAATTAGGCACCAACATTAAAGCGATTATCAACTGTGCTGGTAATGCTTTAGTCAATCAACATTCAGACAGTAACGGTACTGCCCAAATCCTCGAAGATGACAGCATGTGTGAACTGATTATTGTGAGTGATTGTTGGATGACGCCTTCAGCTAAATTTGCTGATTACTTATTGCCAGATAGCACTTGGCTAGAGTCGGTGGATTATGCCAATGATTCATATGCATCGGGTCAAATGGCCTATGCAACCTTTATGAGCACCTCATTGAAGCCGCTAGGCGAATCACAATCTATGTATGAGATTTGTGCTGGTATTGCAAATGCGATGGGTAATGGCGCTGAATACACTGAAGGGCTTAACGGCCAACAATGGTGTGAAAAGCTTTATCAACAAACTAAAGCGATGAATACCGATGTTGATATGCCAGATACTTATGAAGAAGCTCAGAAAGTCGGAGTTTTCCGTAAATACATGTCTGCCTCTGTGGTTGCATTTGAGTCTTATATTCAAGATCCAGTTGCGAATCCTAGACCGACAATTTCTGGGAAATTTGAGATTTTCTCATTATCACTTGCACGCAAAGCGGCCACTTGGTCATTACCCACTGGAGACCAAATTACTCCCCTACCTCAATATGTGGTGACGTGGGACGGCTATCAAGATCAAGACACTATTGATGCTGGCTACCCATTACAGTTATGTGGTTACCATACCAAAGGTCGAACTCACTCAAGCTATCATAATGTCCCATGGCTTAGAGAAGCGGTAGAAGATGCAGTATGGATGAATCCGAAAGATGCCTCTTCTCGCGGTTTAGCTGATGGCGATATGGTTCATGTTTACAACGGTAGAGGAACAATTGAACTGCCTGTGAAACTCACTCCTCGGGTGACTCCTGGGGTCTGTTCTTTAGGGCAAGGTGCTTGGTATAAACCAGATGCGAGTGGAAAAGTAGGTCCATCTGGCCATGTTGTGGATATTGGCGGCTGTATCAATACACTGACCAAATATCATCCTTCCCCTGTATCAAAGGGAAATCCACAGCACACCAATCGTGTTCAGGTAGTCAAGGCTTGATAGGGGTATATTAAAATGACACAAGAAACTCAATTAGGATTTTATTTCGATAGCAGTAAATGCACTGGCTGTAAAACTTGCCATATAGCTTGTAAAGATCGAATGGTTGGCAAAACGCGCAGTAAAGATGATGTTGCTAATCAAGGCGTATCAGCAATGCCTGGTATGTTATGGCGCCGGGTTTATGAATACGGTGGTGGTTCATGGGATCAAAATGGCGATGAAAGTTATAATCAAAATGTATTTGCTTATTATGCCTCTGTTGGTTGTAACCATTGTAACGAACCTGTGTGTGTAAAAGCCTGCCCGACTGGTGCTATGCATAAAAGAAAAGAAGACGGACTGGTACTTGTTCAAGAGTCGTTATGTATTGGCTGTGAAAGCTGCTCACGAGCTTGCCCATACGATGCGCCGCAGATTGATATTGAACGCAAAGTCATGACTAAATGTGATGGTTGTTTCGATAGACTAGCAGAAGGTAAAAAACCGATTTGTGTTGAGTCATGCCCTTTACGAGCATTGGACTTTGATACGATGGAAAACCTAAGAGCTAAATACGGTAATGGCGATGGTCACTTTGCGCCACTACCTTCTGAATCGATTACCTCGCCTAACCTAATTGTTAAGGCATCAAAGAAGGCCCAACCTGTAGGTGCAAGTACGGGGCGGATCTTAAACGTTCGAGAAGTATAAATTAGTCAATACAGGGTGTAATAAGCGTATTACACCCTTTCATCCTACTTAAATTTATAAGTAAATGTGAACGATATGAACATTGAAAAGCTGCAAGACTTACAAGCCATTGCCAATGTATTGCATTCAGTGCTGACTATTTATCCAGAGTCGGATGTGATCAATACCTTTAAACATCAAGATATTGTCGAGAACTGGCCTAAGTTGTTAGCAACCGATAGCGATCATAAAGGATTAACATACCTAAAAGCTTATCTTGCTCAATGGAGCGGTGATGAAGCGGAGTTGATTAAGCTCAAGCTTGACTACGGCATGCTATTTTACGGTCCAGGTACACCTTTAGCCGCGCCGTGGGGGTCTGCTTATACCAGTTCTTCACAGTTGCTTAATGACTTTAGTACCGTTACGTTAAAACAGTTTTATGCTGCTAACGACATCAATATCGACATGAGAACCAACGAACCTCTCGATCATATTGGGTTAATATTAGCTGTACTGTCATTTTTATTGACCAAAGCGATGGCAGAACCTCAAAATCCGTACTTTCAAAAAGCGATCAATGAATTACTGGAGCAACATTTATTACCTTGGGCTTACCGATGTTTAGATCTAGCCTATTCCCATGCTGAAACAGATTATTACAAAGCGTTCTCTATTTTGGCCAAAGAATATCTTTTGTATCTTGAAAAAACATTCGAACTGAATCCCAAACGAATAGCTATTTATCGATAGG
>NZ_PJAP01000579.1:0-4151 GCF_002836795.1 Shewanella sp. 11B5
AAAAACAAATGAATAAACTACACATAATTGACGGACTCAACCTCGTACGCCGCATTCATGCGGTGTTACCTGATGAAAACGATATTGCCAGCGTTCAAGAGCGCGTTTTAGCTGCATCTAAAAAAATGTTGCTGCAACATCAACCAACCCATTGCATGGTCGTTTGGGATGGCAATGAGCCATCCTGGCGCAAAACACTGTACAGCGATTACAAGAAAGGTCGTAAACCCATGCCAACGGCATTAAGTGATGGCTTGGTAAATATCAAAGCCACACTTGCAGAACACGATATCAACTCCTTTGACGCTCAATCTGAAGCCGATGATGTTATCGCCACCATTGCGATGAAAATGATCAGCAATAAGGGAGAAGTTATTATCGTGTCAACCGACAAAGGCTTTAGCCAGTTACCAACTAAAAACCTCACCTTGTGGGATCATTTTAATCAACAGGTTTTTGATGTTGAACAATATGAAAAGAAACTGGGAATAGAGCAATACCAAATGCTCGACTTTATTGCACTAGCAGGTGACAGCGGCAATAAAATACCCGGAATTATGGGGATAGGCCCAAAATCTGCAGCTGATTTACTCAATAAATTTAGAACGCTGGCTAATTTATATCGCTCTTTAGATAACCTTGGCGCCAAGCAAGCACTTAAATTAGCCGAAGGAAAAGAGATAGCCAGAATTAGTTATAAATTAGCCCAGTTACAATGCGATATTCCACTGAATATTAATTTGAAACAATTTAGGATCAATCCGATAACAAACTAATGTCATAATAAGCTAACTGCCACTCTGGATAAAGGATGGGCTATAGCGTTAAAACGAATGTATTTAGAGTCTGCTATATCACTATTGCCACGGATGTTGCCAAGGGTTTTACATCATAATAGTAGGTTTATGGTAAGCCGATACAATGCAGATAGCGGAACTAAATACTAGATGATAACCGTTTATTATCCAGAGTTGAGCTTACATACAGTCAACGACATTAATACCATAATGGATTATCCAGATTATGAACAATAAAGTGACATATATCATCGGTGGAATTTTCACTGCCTATTTACTGTTTGTTGCCGTGGTGATTTTTGTTTATGAACCACAGCCAGAAGACAGAGCTTGGGATGATCGCCAGGCGTTCAATTTACAAAAAATGAGCGAAGTCAGCTTTGGTCAAAGCCTTGATGAGATCAGAACATTATTAGGCAGTGCAGATTTTGTCGAAGCCAAAACCGGCATAGATGGACAATATCAAGTGATGTATTACCGTACCCACCATATAAAATCAGACGGTGAAACCACTAAAGAAGAGTGCACGCCATTGTTATTCAGAGATAATCTGCTGATTGCATGGGGACAAGACACTGAAGATCAATATTTTGCTGTGCCAATAACCCATCAAGATCCGCAATAACTCGTTCTATATCGGTGGTATCAATAATAAAAAACGCCCTATCTGTATCAGCATAGGGCGTTTTTTTGTTCATTTAGATAAACATTGATAGCGGTTTAATCTACTTTTTTATATTCCTGATAAGCTTCACCTTGGCGAAGCCAATTAGGGGCTTGCTCACCTTTCAAGTAATGATCGAAGTACTGCTTCATCTTAATGGTATAATCAAGTTTATTGGGATACTTTTTCAAATGATGTGGCTCATCTTCATATTGTAAAAACACCACATCCTTCCCTGCTCGACGCATTGCTAGATACAACTCAACTCCCTGCTCCCAAGGCACTGCATCATCTTTATCACCAAACATAATCATCATGGGTGTTTGGATGCGATCAACATAAAAAATAGGCGAGTTTTCAATGTACCTTTGTGGTGCCTTGAACAGACTCTCACCCATTCGACTTTGACCGGTTTCATATTGAAATTGTCTTGCTAACCCTGAACCATGGCGAATACCACTGTAAGCACTGGTCATATTCGACACCGGAGCACCTGTGACTACCGCTTTAAAGATATTGGTTTGGGTTACCGCATAAGCACTCTGATAGCCGCCCCAAGAATGCCCTTGAATACCAACAGCATCAGGATCGGCAACTCCCATCGCTATCAATTTTTGGACGCCAGCGGTCAAGGCTTTAACTGAGGAAATCCCAGGATAACCAATCTCAAAACGAATATCAGGTAAGAAAATCGCATATCCATTATCTGCATACCAAGCAAAGTTAGGTCGATGATTGAGTTTCATATCAGGAAATGCATGCAACCTATCACTCATAAAACGATAGAAATACACTAAGGTTGGATACTGTTTACCGGCTTGGTAATTTGTTGGCTTAATGAGGACTCCATCCATGTTAACCCCGTCACCATCTCGCCAATGTACTAGCTCCGCATTTCCCCATTTAAAGGGTTTACGCTGCTTATCCAGTTGGGTCACCTGTTGGGCGTTCTGTGGTGAGGTATTAGCTGCAATATATAAATCAGGATACAAATCATAGCGCTGTTTCGAAAACACCACTGTCGAGGCTTTATTTGCTCTGGCAAGCAACGTTAATTTACTGTTGCTTTCGGTTAAGCGCTTCACACCCGCTATGCCAATTTGAGCGCTAAAAAATCCGTCTGCTTTTGATAGATGACTATAACCTTGCAATAGTACAGTTTCAGCATCACTCACTACCGCGGGTAACAATTCATCCTTCACTAAGCCAACTAGCCTGAATTGAGTTTTCTGCTTTCGCCCCTCGCCATTGGTTAGCATAAACCCTTGGTTAGATATGGTACTAAACTGCCATACATCATATTTATCATAAACGGTTATCGCACTATCATCGGCTAACCAAGGGCCAAAACCGTAACCGGGTGCAGCACTGGGATAGTCATGGTCTTCATCAGCAAAAGGTGTCGTAATATTAGAAGTCAAATTAACTCGACGTTGAGATGCAATATCTAACAGAAACACGTTACCTTGCTGATAATAAGCCAGAAACTTAGCATTCGGTGACAGTGTAGGCATTGCATCACTGGGTTGCTGAGTTAACACAGGAATTTTATTACCGTTGTTTACATCAACCAAATACACATCACGATAAAAGCCTGCCCAGGTGATCATTTTTTGATATGGCACATCAGAACTGGCCAATAAAAAACGTGCTTGTTCACCGTAAGTGACATCTGGCACCATTTTATCGGCTAACTGGACTAACTTATTTGAATCTAAGTGTAAAACGGCTAAATAAGTGCGTTTTAATTCTTGCTCATATTCTTTGACTTCTTGAGGCTTAATTTTGGCATCATCGCCATGCCAAATACGTAACTGCTTTTTTGCCGTGATAATCTCTGGATTAAAGACATCATTGGCATTTTGATAATCAGCTAATTCAGCTTGCTGTGCGACTTTGGGGACTCGACCAACATACAAACGTTGGCCGTCTTTTGAAAACTGTAAGCTTGAGTACTGGTTATATGTCCAACCTTCAGACTGAGCAAATTGCTGTTGTTTATTCTGCTCTACATCAATAAGCAACATATCATGCTCACGGCCATAGCGTGTCGAACTCGCGGCACCTTTGGTCACTGCAACATATTGACCATCATCGCTGATCGCTAATGCTTCAATATGTTCATCGCTACTACCATAAAGCTGACGCTGTTTTTGGTCATCCAATGTCACCAATACAACTTGGTGCAGTTGATTTTCACCTTGATTGACGACTACAACAAAATGCTTCCCAGTTTTATCAAAAGCGAATTGGGTCACATCAGATAGCTGCGAGTGTTGATTGGTAGCCAAATTAATTAACCGAATATCAGCACCTTTATCAGCCTCCTCAATTTCAGCATGAGTCTCATCTTCAGACTTAGCCATTTTTTTAGCGGCAATAGATTCGGGGCTAATAAATTCAGAAACTTTAGACTCTGAAGCAATAGATTCAACAGCCATAGATTCCGATAATTCAGATTTCGCATCGGTAGATTCAGGCTTGCTAACCTTAAATTTCACCACTAAAAAATGACCATTGTCGCTAAACAAGGCGGAATCTACATTTTCAAATTTCTGCTGTTTGCCATTTTGAGTATTCAGTAAGACCACTTCATGAGGTAAATCGGCTTTCTTCTCGGTTTCTCGTTCAAATAAGTTCGCTTCAATAGTCGCCAACACAAATTTCCCATCAGCACTGACATTAACATC
>NZ_PJAP01000580.1:0-4143 GCF_002836795.1 Shewanella sp. 11B5
ATAAATGATGATCACGAATAGTAATGCAAATGGTAAATCAACTAACGCAGTAATGGTTGCGGAGGTTAAAAACTCCCGAATACTGTCAAACTCACCTAGCTGCCTAGCCATACCTCCGACACTTGGTGAGCGTTTAGATAATGGAATACCAATGGCTTTTGCAAATAATTTTGAAGAAACAATAATGTCGACTTTTTTACCTGCTATATCGATTAAATAGCTGCGTAATTGGCGCATGATAAAGTCGAATATGTAGGCAATGCTTGCCCCAATGGCTAAAACCCATAGTGATTCAAATGCAAGATTGGGCACCACTTTATCATAGACATTCATAATAAATAGTGGTGAAACCAATGCAAACAGGTTGACCAATACTGAGGCTATAAGGGCATCGCGGTAAATAGGAGCAGAGTCTTTAATACTTTGTAGCAGCCAATGCGTACTGCTGTCATGCAGGTGAACATCAAAACTTTTGTCACCACGATAATCTTGTTTAACTAAAAATAAGTAACCTACATATAAGGTTTCTAAGCCTTCAATTGTCAGAGTCTCTTCGCCGCCCGTTTCAGGTAATTGTATAACGGCTTGGTCTTGCTCTAGATCGATTTTTCTTAAAATACAGGCCTTTTTATCTTTTAATAATAAGATACAAGGCAATAATATGTCAGAAATTTGATTTAAATCTTTGCGTGATAACTTAGCTGAAAGTCCAGCTCTGGCTGCCGCTTGAGGGATTAAATCCGGCGTAATGACTGCACCAGACAAAGGAAGACCTGCCGCAAGAGAATCTATTGAGCAAGGACTTCCAAAATGTTCAGTTAATAAAACCAAACAATCGAGTAATGGATCGACGGTTACCCGCTGGGAAGCAGAGATCGTCCACTGCTCACTTTTGTTAGACGCAGTTATAGGCACCTAATCATTATCCTTAATGTCTATTGTTAGAGTAATCAAATATGCGCCACATAATACTATGTGACGCAGTCAATGTGTTGTTATTAAGGAATAATATTTCCATTATGTTGATCAAATAGATCAGCATGACTGGTTCCTGGCGACGGTGCAGGGTTGACGGTTGCAGTATCTACAATGAGTGCACCATCATTAAGCAAACCGTTAATGATCACTCCGTCAGTGGTGCTACCGTATTCTTGCGACAGGTCGACACCATCCAGAACAATAACTTGGTCAATACTACCATTATGGTCGGCATCGATAGAAATTGTCGTGCTGCCATTATTGAACGAGAAATCTAAGTAGTTATCTAAATCGCCGTTCTGTTCATTCTGCAATAAATCACTGATATGAAGGGAGTCATTATTGACTTCGAAGTCTTTAATCGTATCGGTACCAGTATCGCCCTTAGACCATACAAACGTATCGTTACCCAAGCCACCAATTAGCGTGTCATTACCTAAGCCGCCAATAAGAACGTCATTACCTTCACCACCATAGATAACATCGTTGCCACCTTGGCCAAACAGAATATCGTCACCTATACCGCCATCGAGAATGTCGTTACCATCATTTTGGTTGTTGATATTAAATTCATTTACATGGTCACGAATGTAATCATGCACTGCTCTTACATCAACATCACCAACGTTTTGGCCAGTTTTGTCTGCGACATAGGTTTGTAAAGCCACATACCCTTGCTCTGATGAACCGCTAAATCTAACTAAGTCACCAAAGATAATGTCATCACCTTGGTTACCGACAGTATTGTCGTCACCTTGTGATTGAAGTGTCTCAGAACCTGTGATGATGCTTGATAAATCAGATACATCAATCGACGCACGAACATTGCCGTCTGTATCGTATAGCTTCAAGTTAGCTTCATTAACAGTGGTACCACCGTTTGCACTGGCTAAGCTTATCGCTTCAACTTCAGACACTGCAGCGAGCAGGTTGAACGTGTGAATAGCCTGATTAGTACTATTTGTTCCATTGTCGGTATAGCCAGTGAATTTATTATTACTATCAAAACTAATTTGGCCAATTTTAGCACCTGTATAAGGTGAATAAACCGCACCGTTAGAATTGACAACAACTTGGTTATCAAAGCTAATTATTGTGCCTTTACTATAGTTTGTACCTATTAGTTCACTCAAGCTCACATAACTGTTTGTGGTCGCGTCATGGCCGATCAATACTTTAGTTACATCTCTATCAACGGTCTGGACATTTGGTGAACCGTCAGTGATGAAATAAGAAATATTATTTCCCACATTTTGTTGGATTGCTGAACTAGTAAACCAGTCTATTGCCGACTCAAATCCAGCTTCATAGTTTGTGGAGCCTGATGCACCAGCTGAGTTCAGTTTAGCCATTAAAGTTTCAACAGCTTTTGGATCGTCCATGTTAACTGACACTGAATAATTTGAACCAGTGGCAAAATTAGTCAGTAATACGTTAACTACTCCGCTATGAGAGCCTGTTGCACTATTTGCGAGTGACTCAAAGACGGCTTCCAGCTGAGTTATCGCTTCTGCTATTACGCCTCTCATGCTACCGGAAGTATCGAAAATAAATGCAATATTGTAGTTCTCTCCAGCAACAATCTGTAAACCTTGCTGATCACTAACAATAATATCGTTATTTGGTGTTCCTTTAATAACGTCATTGCCAGGATTACCGTTATAACTGACGTAAGTGGAGCTAGCGTCAGCTTCTCCAACAATGTTAATTGTCACTGTCGCTGTGTCAGTAGCGCCATATTGATCAGTTACAGTATAAGTAAAGGTATCAGTTGCAAGTTGCCCAGCGGTAAGTGCTTCAAATGAATCGTTGGTATCATAAGAATAAGTACCATCACTGTGGATAGTTAGCAATGCCCCGCTTGGTAATATAACTACCTGACCATCTGTAACTATTGCGCCATTTACACCTGTTAGAGCAAATGTATTTGCTTGGGCATCAGAGTCATTATTAAGTAGACCTTGACTCGTGCTTGAAATGGTTAATACACCATCTTCTGACACTAAGTAGGTTCCCATAATAGCAGGACCAGATGCGGTAACATTTGTTAGGAAATAATCCGATGAGTCAACTAATGCTGCGCCACCATTAGCTTCACTAATGGTTTTAGTTGCTTCAAATACCAGTTGGTCGAAGACAATATTACCGGTATCAATACTGAAAGTACCAGCATCACCTGAAGTTGTCTTAAACGTATCACTTGCAACTAATTGACCATTGTAATAAGCCTTCCAAACACCTTGTTCACCATTATTTTCATTAGAGAACATGTTTGAAACACTGAATGTGGCCTGATTAACTAAGCCATTAAAATCAATAACAATTGATTCAGATGTCCCTGTAGCTGAATCATATTCGATTTGACCTGCAATTTGACCTGAAGTCCTTGGTGAACCAGCAACACCGAGTTTGTTAGAACCAGATTCTATGTTTACTACACCCATTGAGCCATCAGCTGTACGAGCTGAAATTTTCATTAAGCTCTCGCCGTTTGACTGAGGAATGGTCCAAGCGTTAGTTGCACCTGCTGTCACACTAAATGATGTACCAGGAAGGTCATCATTAGCATCAACATTGTTTATCGATGCAGTATCAGTAACAGCTGTTGATTCGTTACCTGCGGCATCAGTTTGAGTTATTTCAACGGTAATTTGTTCACCTGGACTTGGAACATCAGCTGTCCATGTGATCTCACCATTGTCGTAATTGAAAGCTATACCAGTTGTTGAACCATCTAAATTAACTAATTGACCATTTTCGAGTTTCAGATCAAATGAAACATCATAACCATTGACAGTTATGGATATTGAAACAAAACCACCTGCAACAAGGTCTGCATTATCTACTTCAGCTTTAATTTGTATCCCATTACCATTGGCAGCTATTTCATTATAATTTAACCAACCGTCTCCAGGGACTCCATCGTCTACAATAATAATTGACAGTGCAGAGGGGGCCGTTCTATCGACGCCTTGCACATCGGTTGCCACAGCAGAGGGGTTACCGGCCATGTCAGTGACTTGTGCGGTGACGTTCACATCGGTTGCGCCTGCAGTCACAGGCACTTCCACCGGATAACCGTTGTCGAGCATGTCTTGGGTGACGGTCACAGAGGCTAATACGTTGCCGCTGCCATCGGTGACCACTAAGGTGTCGCCTATCTGA
>NZ_PJAP01000581.1:0-4123 GCF_002836795.1 Shewanella sp. 11B5
GAGGTATTTATGGATTTTTTCTGGCAATGCAGCGGCGGGTAGACTGCGTACAATGCTCAAGCCTTCATCTTGTAAACTAATGATGGGGGCTAAATCTTTGGGTACCAGTTGATCGTAAACCACAATATTAGGGCACAATAGCTTCTGTAAGTTTACCGACATAACCATAGCAAATTGGCCACTGGATAATTCAATAATACTGCCAGGCGGATAAATACCTAACATTTTGATTAACTTGCTAATATATTCAACATTGAGTTTGTTTTTATAGTTTTTATACAGCAACCCCAAGGCGATACTGGGTGGTTTCCCTTTAGCTTGGTTGGTGCCATTACACAAATTGTCGTATTCGTTAACCACGGCAATCAACTGCGACAGCTTGTCTAATTTGTCGGCTTTGAGCCCTTGTGGGTAGCCACTGCCATCTAGATATTCGTGATGATTAGCAATTAACGGTTTGGCTTCATCTGGAAAGCTGTCAGCGAGTTTAAGAAAGTTAATGCTCATCAATGGGTGCTGTTTAATAAAGTTTTCTTCTGGCGTGGTAAGCGGCACTCGCTTGTTGAGAATGTTGCTTGGAACTTTGAGTTTACCTATATCGTGAAATAACCCACCAATACCAATCGTTTCAACTTCTTCGCGGCTCCAACCTAGCTCTTTTGCCATTAACATACATAACATAGCGACGTTAAGTGAATGGTGATAAATATGCTCATCATTTTTAGCATCGCCCATTAAATGTAAGGCTAAATTATCACTATTGAGTAACATGGTGGTCATGTTGCTGATGAGGTCTTTCGCTTCACTGACCGCATTGAGTGGTCGGCTACTGATTTTAGACACCATTGAACGCATCATCGACACAGAACGATTAAATTGTTGTTCAGTTTTCTTTAAATCTCGTTTGAGCTTTTGTTGCTCATCGATTTTAGCCGACTTCTGGCTAATCATTTGTTCTTTTAGCGCGTTGAGGGCCTGCTCGTTGGGTTTCTGGGTGCTGGCATTCTCGGACGTTACAGGTTCAACATCACTTTTTTCGGGATCAAAAAAAACATCTTTTAGACCTAAGCCTTTGATGAGTTCTATTTGTGCAGCGTCTTTAATTTTAAAACTGCTAAACAGGAAAGGGTGGTCTTTCCAGGAAATTGGCAAGCGGATAAAGGTGCCCACTTCTAACTGTTCTACAGAGATTTTTTGGTTTTTTTTCATATTCAATCGATAGTTACTTTGAAGAACAATTAGCTATGTTATGCATTGCCCTTTACAGGCACTTTAATTGCGTGGCAGCATACTACTATAAATTTATTAACAATAGTTACTCCCTATGGATTTTATTGAAGTATATCCCAATGCGATAAGTAATGACTTATGTGATCGTTTAATTGCGGCATTTGAAACGCATCCGAGTGTGGGTCCTGGTCATACGGGTTTTGGTGTAGATACCGAGAAAAAGCGCAGTCGTGATTTAATGTTAGATGCTTTTGATGATTTAGCCGAATTAAAAAATGAACTCTTAGCGTCGACATTTACCCATATTAGCGATTATTTTACTCAATACTCATTAACGTTAATGGGGGCGGTTTCTGTACAAGTAGCAGATGAAAATGGTCAACCACAAACGTTAACGCCTGATAATTTTGATGCGTTAGGTCGGCCAAGGGCGGCGGCATTAACCAAGTATTTGTACCGCAGTGGTACGATTAATGTGCAGCATTATCAGCAAGGTGTCGGTGGATATCCGCATTGGCATTCAGAGCAGTTTCCACAGAATGGCCATAATGAAGCGCTTCATCGGGTGGTGTTATACATGTTTTACCTGAATGACGTTGAAGAGGGCGGTGAAACGGAGTTTTATTATCAACAACGTAAAATAAGCCCTAAAAAAGGCACTATGGTGATTGCTCCAGCGGGTTTTACTCATAGCCATCGTGGCAATGTGCCCATTAGTCACGATAAATATATTGCGACTTCTTGGGCGATGTTTAATCGTGCCGAGCAACTTTATGCACCATTAAGTTAGTGATTACTGTTGAGTAAAACCAGTTGTGGCTTTATATGCTTATTTGATTGATGACTTTGTTGCTGCGTGCTTATGCCGTTGCGGGGAGCTGAATGACAAAAGCTGCTCCTCCAAGCTCGCTAGTACCAATAGTCATTGTGCCGCCATAACTGCTAACGAGCTCATGGCATACTGCTAGACCAATTCCTTGCCCAGATGATTGAGTGTCGGCTCTCATACCGCGCTGGATTATATTTTGTTTAATGGCGTTGTCTACGCCGGGGCCGTCATCTTCCACACTGAGTTGGATGAGATTGTTATCGAGGCTAGCGGTGCTGATCATGACGTTATTGCCACATAAGCGAAATGCATTTTCCAGCAGATTACCCAATAGCTCCATCACGTCGCCTTTGCTGAGTGGTAGTTGCAATGAAGGTGATATGTTTAGGGTGAATATGACATGTTTGTCTCGATATATTTTATCGAGCATTTGTGCAAGTTGTTGCGCAATCGGCGCGATAACAGTTTGTTGCTGACGTAAACCTTGTTGGCCTAACATGGCGCGTTTAAGTTGATATTGTACTAAATGATCCATGTCGTTTATTTGTTCAAGTATTTTTTGATGCTGTTGCTGACGATCTAATGAGTCATCATCAATGATGGCAATACTGGCGGCGAGACGCGTTTTTAAGCTGTGAGCAAGGTCGTTCATGGCATTTTGATAGCGAGTTTGACGTTGGTCTGTTTGGTCCATAAGTTGATTTAACGCTGTGGTGATGCCTTGTAATTCGACGGGGTAATCTTGTGATAGGCTTTTTTTACGTCCTTGTTGTAGCTGCAATAACTCTTGTTTTAGCTGAGTTAACGGCCGCATTCCCCAGTAAGCTGCACTCACTAAAAGCAGTAGTGCAATAGCCATTACCATTGCCAATCTAAAATAAGTAAGTCGATTAAATTGATTGAGTTCAGCTTTCAGTGCAGTGGCATCTTTCAAAATCAATAAATGATACATTTCGGTTTCAACGTCAATGCTGAGCAAGTAAGCAAAGTAGCTTTGTTGGCCATTAAAGTTGAGGTAGAAAGGCGGTAAATCATCTTTTATATCAAGATATTGTTCACAGATGTTATTCAAGTTTAAGCTGATAGCGTAGTCAGATCGCCATAAGGTGTTATAGCTACTATTGCAGGTAGCCATAATGTATTGCGTGTCGACGTCATCACCTTCACGGGCTTGGGTGATAGGGATTAAATTGTTTTCGCGAAACTCTGCGGCAATGATGGGTAATTGGGCGATTAAAGCGCTGGTGGTTTGGTTATAGCGGTTTTGGGCATGAAGTAGGGTAATTAACCACGCCAGACCAAATCCCACTAACGCGATAATACTCAAGGACGTTAAGAACATCCTTGTAAGCAGGCGTTTTTTAGGTTGTAAAATTAGTCGCATGGGTGATTAAATTTATATCCTTGGCCGCGAAGGGTAATGATGGACTGTTCTATTCCACCTTGAGCTAGTTTCTTTCTTAATCGGCTGACCATCACTTCAATGGTGTTGGGGTCGCCTTCTTTGTCGGCATAGACCACATCCAGTAAACGCTGTTTAGCGACAACCTCATGGCAATGACGCATCAAGTATTCCAGAATTAGGTATTCAAAGGCAGTGATCTCTAATGGTGTTTGATTTAGTGTTACTTGTTTTGCTGCAACATCTATTTGCAGTGCACCGCTGGTGATGGTTGAGCGAACAAAACCACTGCTGCGGCGCACTATAGCGTCAAGTCTGGCGATGAGTTCTTCTTTTTGAAATGGTTTAACTAAGTAGTCGTCTGCACCTGCATTGAGCCCTTCGACTTTATCTTGCCACGTTAGTCGAGCGGTTAAAATTAGAATAGGCGCTTTAACATCTGCATTACGCAGCATTTTGATGAGACTTATTCCATCTTGATCGGGCAAACCCAAGTCAATAATGGCAGCATCAATAGGATAATTAGTGGCTTGATAAAACCCTTCTTTTGCGGTTAATGCCACTTGCACTTGATTACCTTGAGCAGATAATTGCACCAGTAGATGGTGTGATAAAAGAGGGTCGTCTTCAATAACCAATATGCGCATAATTCATCCTTGTTA
>NZ_PJAP01000582.1:0-4101 GCF_002836795.1 Shewanella sp. 11B5
CTTCAGCTGGAACAAAAATAGGATCTTCATCGGTATCACTTAAGCTATTTGATGAGCTTCTACCAAATTCGCCATAGAGTGCTGTCATGTCATCTAACATGCTCTGCCAGCGATCTTCTGTTACAACGATATCGAGTCGTTTAACTTCGGTATCACTAAACACTTCATCAAAGTTAGGGTCGACATTTTTACTGTGAGTTTCATCAGTCCAATCGGTTGCTTCAAAATCAGCATCGGTGACTTCTGTTGTTGTACTCGTATCCGTGGTATCGGTACTTGTTGCTGTTTCTACTACATCTGTTGTGCTGTCGCTATCGCTTCCGCCACAAGCAGTCAGTAACAGTAAGCTACTGAGTGTGAGTGCAAATATGAACGTAATAGGCTGGTTAAACAGCCTATTGATTGGGTATAAATGATTACTGGTAACCATCAGATTCTCCTAACATTTGCTTATGCTGAGTTATACGATTAATTGACATAATATCGTTAACAGTATGTTAGAGAACAAAGGTGCAAAAATTGTGCAGATAGAGTGGATATCTACAGCAAGTCAATAAAAGTGAGGCGTAGGTCATTACTCATGTATCAGGTGCACTTGGTTAACCGGGTCAATGTTCATTTATTGCAATAGCGTGACCATGAGTGTCAATCGTTTACACTGTTTTAGAGCTTAGTAAGCAGTGGGTTTACAGTGATTGCATTTCAGATTAGGGTAGTGAACACGATTAAGTGTTAATACTATGTAAAAATACGATGTTATAGACTCAAGGACGATAAATGAAACCTTCACTTTTTTTGCTCAGCTGTGCAATGTTAAGCCCTGCTATAAACGCCAATGAATTACCGCCAATTTTAGATTTTTACCCACTTTGTAGTCCACACACTATCGATACAGACAATGATAAAATCGTCTACGATATTGACCCAGACTTGCTGGAATCGTCTAGTGATGGCGTTTTGTCCCATCGTGATGCTTATATACAACAAGCCTTTGTGGAAATACAGCGAAAAGCTGCAGCAGCAGGAGCGGATGCGATTATTCTTGATAGATTAAGTGTTGGTGGAATTGAGCGAAGTATTGACTTGCAAGATGACAGTAGCCGAGTTAAATCGAACACCAAGCAAATCCATGTGATTACCACTGCGCAATACGTTACCTTTTGTGACGATACACAACTGAGCAAAGATCCAACACCTTATAACAGCGAAGGTAAATCGGTTTCGTATACCCAAACCACAGTTCAATTGACGATGCCAAACGAGGGGAATGTATTAAAGCAAGCGCAAAAACACCAAGCACCTGATGCGCTTATTACAACCGACAGCGCCTATGGCATACACATTGGTGGCTCGGTTGATGTTTTACAACAAGCATTAGGTCCTCACAGTATTCAGTTGCAACTCGACAATGGTGCAACCGTTTATGGTTATGGGCGGAGTCTATGGTTTGTTGTTAAAGACAATCGTATCGAGATGATTACCCAGGATTTAGGATTGTTAAATGGCCATGGTCAAAACCAAATTGCCTTAAGTGAAAACTATGATGGCGATAATTGGGTGATTGCTAACCAAGTGCGTCAAGGTGATGGGCTTACTAGCGTGAAAGCGCATTTAGCGCTAAAAAAGCAAGGTGATGTTTACAGTGTGGCAGGTAAAAATAGCCGATTGATATTAACCTTTGAAGACTATAATGAAAGTCTAGATAACGCTGCTGTTTCTCGACTTAACAGCTTTGCCATTATGCCATTAACAGTCACTGATGAGCATCACGTTAAGTTCGGCAACTTTGATAATATCAACATCGCAACATTGTTGACATTAGCATTTAAGCAAGCTTATACCTTGCAACCACAACAGCTCATCAACCAAATCCAATTGACAGACAACGGTCCAAAAGTGCTGGTGAATAGCAATGTGTTATTGGGTTTTGATCGCCAAGGAGTCGTTAATTCAATTAAAATTACCGAGTCGATGCTTGGCACGCAAACGATGAGTGAATTTAATGCTGTGCTTGCTAGTTATCAGTTGCCTACTATCAAATCGCAATTGTTGGAGCGATACCCAAACGCAGAAGATAATTTTGATAACATTATGCTGACAAAAGGGAAGGTGATGTTGTCGATTAATTTTGATTCATACGATGACGATGCGCAGCTGATTGATTTTACGTTACGTTTTTAATCATCTTAGCGGCTAGACCTGAGTGAGTGGTACAGTAACCAGCGCTATAGGCACAGATGGCATACAATATACCTTATTGAGGTTCAATGGGTTAAAGTAGCACCCAAGTTTTGATCTAAAGTTGTTGGGAAGTTAAATGAATATTGAAAATGATGTGATTGATAATTTAGCCGAATTAGAACGCTTTTTACTGTCGGTGGAGAAGGGCGGTTTAGGTTTGGAAGGTGTTGCGGGTGTGGGTATGGCAACTAGTAATGCTGATGGTCGTCATTTTGTTGCGGTATTTGGTGATAACCACAAGCTATTACTTGGCCGCTGGATTACCGCTGAAATCTTCGAAAGCGGTCAAGAGATGGTTAAGAATGGGGTTAAATCGAAGCACTGATTGTAGACTCTGTAAGGGGCAGAAATTCATTTCCGCCCCTTTTTACTATAAGTGACTTAGCATCATCACTTATCTGAATTGGTTGAGCCAATCTTATGTATCGCTAAATCCGCCCCAATAAATTCATCTTCTTGGCTTAAGCGTAAACTCGATACTTTATTAACCGCGCCATACACAATCATACCGCCAACAATTGCCACCACAACGCCAGCAATACTGCCAATGAGTTGCGACATAAAGCTGACCCCGCCAAGACCACCTAAAGCCTGCTGACCAAAAATACCCGCAGCAATACCGCCCCATACACCGCATAAACCGTGTAGTGGCCATACGCCTAGAACGTCATCGATTCTGTTGCTACGCTGTAATTTGGTGTACACCAGAACAAACAAACCTCCTGCTATACCGCCAACCACAAATGCGCCAACAGGATGTATTAAGTCAGAACCTGCACACACAGCAACTAAGCCTGCTAGTGGTCCGTTATGAATAAAGCCTGGGTCATTCTTACCCACCACAAGTGCCACAATCGTACCGCCAACCATAGCCATTAAACTGTTTACCGCCACTAAACCACTAATACCGTCGAGGGTTTGCGCTGACATAACGTTAAAGCCAAACCAACCGACAATTAACACCCAAGAGCCTAGCGCTAGAAAGGGAATATTTGATGGCGCAAATGCGATTCCCGGTTTACGACCACGGCGAGCTCCTAATAAGTAAATGGCGACTAAGGCTAACCAACCGCCCATTGCATGCACTACAACGGAACCGGCAAAGTCATGAAATTGGGCGCCGAATTGGCTTTCTAACCAAGCTTGAAATCCATAATTACCGTTCCACATAATCCCTTCAAATAGCGGATATACGAAGGCAACAATTAAAGCAGATGCCAATAAGAAAGGTCTGAAGCTGCCGCGTTCAGCAATACCGCCAGATACAATTGCTGGAATGGCTGCTGCAAATGTGAGTAAGAAGAAAAACTTAACCAGTTGGTAGCCATTATCAGTGGTTAAGCTTTCTGCGCTGACAAAAAAGTGATTGCCATAAGCTATTTGATAACCAATGACAAAGTAGGCGATAGCGGAAAAGGCAAAGTCAGTTAGAATTTTAACCAAGGCGTTAACTTGGTTTTTATGCCTCACGGTGCCCATTTCTAAAAATGCAAAGCCTGCGTGCATGGCTAACACCATAATTGCACCAAGTAAGATGAACAAGGTGTCTGCACTTTGTGCAATGACGCCAATAGCATCACTAATATTATTCATTTCAGTTCCCACAAAACGATTCTCTGTTGAAATTCATACTTTTATAAAGCAAAAGTCATTCCTAAACCGATACATGGCTGGCATTTTTCTGAACCTATACGGTGCAAATGTCTGAAAATGTTGCTGAAATGATCCATTAAATGTACTACTTCGGTGCATTTTGATGTTAACTCAGTACTCAATAGTGTCCGTAATGATTGATGCTTGGGCTCGGAATGTCCCATATTGGTGCGTTAATGCTTGTCTTTGGTGCGTTGCGCTGCAAGT
>NZ_PJAP01000583.1:0-4095 GCF_002836795.1 Shewanella sp. 11B5
GCGCTTTCGCCAACGGCACGAGATTGACGCTTGTCAATCTCACACTTTTCCGCAGCAACTACAGTGTTAGACAATAATGCACTTCCACAGACGGAAAGTAATAACGCTGTAGCGATACTAGTAACTTTACGCATTATCTACCTCCCTTCTCTAGTGTGAAGTCAAGTTGTACTGTCATACCACTTTGTCTTAATGGCTTGCCATCGACAATTTTCGGCTTGTATTTCCATTTTTTCAATGCGCGAATCGCTTCACGATCGAATAAACGCTTAGGTTCAGCTTTGATAACAGAAACGTCATCAACACCACCTAGTTCGTTAATTGTAAAGGTAAGTTGAACCCAACCCTCTTTACCATCACGAGCTGCAGCAATTGGATACTGAGGCTCAATACGAACAATAGGAGTAGCATCACCATCACGAGTCATCATGTTACCAAGCTTGAAACCTGTACTTGGTCCACCAGATTCGATCCCACCCATATTGAACGCCATATTAGTGTCAATATTAGATGATGAATCAGGCGGAGTAGTATCCGGCTTCGGTGGCTGCTCCGGTGGTGGAGGTGGCTTAGGTGTAACCCTTGGTTTTTTCTGTGCCTTCGAATCCTGTTTATCCATCGTAATTTCAATAACAGGGGATTCCGCTGATTCGCCGTTGCGTTGTGCGCCACCGCCGACCAGGAAAGCCATGAAAGCAAACAGCCCAAAAGTCACTGCAGCACCAATGATTATTGATACGAGTGCTCTTAGCATATTACTCATTCCCCGCTGATACTGAAATTTTATCGATACCTGCAGCTTTAACGTTATCAAGCACTTTTACGACTAAACCATGTAAAGCGTCTTTGTCTGCTTGGATCAGTACGGCTGCTTCAGGTGCTTCCGCCAACATACGTTCTACGTTTGCAGTTACACGTTCGATATCAACCTGACGGTTTTCCATCATAATGACACCAGTTTTGCTGATACCAATAAAGATGTTCGCCGAAGGTTTAGACGTAGCCTGTGACGCTTTAGGCTTGTTGTAGTCTAAGCCTGATGGCTTAACAAACGATGTTGTTACAATAAAGAAGATCAGCATGATAAACACGATGTCTAGCATCGGGGTCATATCAATTTGCGCTTCCTCTTCCATAGTGGAATGCTTCTTACGTGCCATGTTCAATCTCTCTCTAGTGGTGAGGCATGCTGTCTTTTAGCTTTTCTAAACTGATTCTCATTTTTGAGTCTAAACGTGTGCTAAAGAAAACACCCGATAGAGCTGCAACCATTCCTGCCATTGTCGGCATTGTGGCCATTGAGATACCAGCGGCCATTAAACGAGCATTACTCGTCCCCTGAACTGCCATCACATCGAATACTGAAATCATACCGGTTACAGTACCTAATAGACCAATCATTGGACAAATGGCTACTAAGGTTTTGATTAACAGCATACGTGCATTCAAATCTTGCTTCGCTTGGGATACCCAAGCTTCACGGATACGGTGAGCATGCCAAGAAGTTGTTTCTTCTCTTGCTTCCCATGAGGCGATAACGGCTTGATGTTGTTTTGGTGATATCCAATTTAGATACCAATAACGTTCAAGCATTAACACCCACATTAGGAATAGCACAGCTGCAACCAGCCAGAGGACATCGCCTCCGGAGGCCATGAAGCCCCTGACGGAATCCCATACGTCCATCAGGATTAGCATCATTAGTCAGCCCTCTTCTCAGCATGTTCTGCAATGATACCGGCACTTTGTTCTTCAAGAACTTGAACAATAGACTTACTACGAGCAACAACAATTGCATGTAATAACATTAGAGGCAATGCAGCAATTAGACCTTGAACGGTAGTAATAAGCGCCATAGAAATACCACCAGCCATCAATTTAGGGTCACCAGTACCGAATAATTGAATAGATTGGAAGGTTGCGATCATACCGGTAACTGTACCCAATAGACCCATCATAGGAGCAATAGCAGCGATAACTTTGATGATTGAAATACGAGCTTCTAAAGCAGGCGTTTCTTTTAAGATTGCTTCATCAAGTTTTAGTTCAAGTGTTTCAACATCAACATCTTTATTTGACTGGTATACTTTTAGGATACGACCTAAAGCGTTGTTACCAGGATTTTCGATGTTTTTACGTTGGCTATTAACTTTAGCGCCAATAATAGTTAGAGTAACTAAACGCTCAATGGCAATTAATGCACCTAAAGCTAACAAGGCAAGAATGATGTAACCAATTGTTCCACCGGCTTCTAAACGATCTTCTAAACTAGCTTTGTTAGTAAAGATGTTTAGTAGCACGCCACGAGCTGGATCTATATAGAAAGGAGCAACACCTGAAGTAGTATTTTCCCACGATCCAACTGCGCTAACCTGATAACCTTCTGGTTGCTGTGATAACTGTTGAATTAAACCAAGTTCTGGTTTGTAAACAACATATTTACCTTCAGCAGTTAAGTTGAAAGGACCTACACGGTGAATTGCAGTATTTACTACGTTGCCATCGATAGCAGTAACATCACCATCGAATTTAACAACTTTACCTGACTCAACCATTTCAAATAACTGTGCTTCCCAAAATTGTTCTAACTCTTCAATTTTAGGCAGTGATTTACGTGCACCCAATTCAGCAATAAAGGTATCACGACCAGGAAACTGAGCACTGATGTTAGACGCAGCTAACTTACCAGCGAAATCACCGGCTTCACCTTTAACAACACCAAACATTTCACCCAAGTCACCTTGAGCAGTTTTTAAATCTTCTTCTAACTGAGCAATTTTACGCTCGTTATCCAAGAATGCTTGGTTCAAATCTTTACCGCGTTGCTTTTCAGCAGACAAGGCATTTTTTTCACGCTTCAGTAATTCAGCTTTATCGCCACGTTCCGCTTGAAACTCTCTTTCACGCTTAGCGTTTGTCTTACCTTCGTTAGCTCGGTCGGCTTTAACTTGCTGTAACAGTTGACCGATAGTTTTTGGTGCATCTGCAGCAGAAACCATACCAGCTGTTAAAGAGAAAGTTGCAGCCACTAGCACTGATGTAATTAACTTCTTCATTATTGTGCAGTCTCCGCAGCAGGGATTGGTAATGCGAATAGGTCAAGAGCGCCTTGCTTACGAGCAATGCGGATACCTTTTGTAATATCACGTAGGTAGCTATCGTCTAACTTATTCCAAGACTTCGCATCTGCGTCGTACATCCATGCGATTTTCTGATCCAAGCTTTGTGCATAAAGTGCAACTCGGCCTAAATTGAAGAAATCAACGAGTACTTCTTTACCATCTAAATTTAACTTACCAGTATGAACCGATACAAAGCTACCGTACTCACGCTCAATGCTATAAGCATCAAGGATTAGACGGTATTTTTCTGCCAATGTGACTTCTGCAGTATCAAGGATATCTTTTAAATTTTTAACACGATTCTGACGAGTTTCAATGTTAAATGGTAAATCTAAATTTACGAACTGCTCTAAAGCGTCAACCATTTTAAACATTAATGGCACAACACCCTGGCGAAGTTTATCTACGCCGTTGATATCAGTTTGAATTAAATCAAGTGAATTTTGTTGATCAGCTACCAAGCCTGCAACGTAATCATTGTATGACTTCAATGATTCACGTTCATCAGCAACGCTGCCATACTCAAAAAGCATGTCTTGTGCTTGGTCAAAATATTTGTCGACTTTCTGTTGCGACGCAGCTGAAGCAGCATTAAGGCTGCTATCGGCTTTTTGAACGTCAGCTAGAGGATCTGCAACAACGAAGTTGCTGCCAGCTAAAGCCAGAGCGCCAACAAGTGCAGTAGCGATTTTTGTTCTATTGCTTACCTTGGACATAGTTCCCAACCAATTTGAAGTGAATTAAAAAGTTCAACTTTGCAAAATAACCATGATCTAAAATTGTTAATCAATGTTACTTCAACTAAGCACGTCTTTTTCTTGTGATTGTTAGTTTTTCTTCCCTTTTCTACGCCTATTAAAGCGTAGACCCGTTGGCATCATTTCACAAAATGTTGACCTATGTCAACATTTGCAAAGTTTAAAAACTTGTGGAAAGAGCAGTTAGAGGCGTTAATGTTGTCGAAAGGTTAATA
>NZ_PJAP01000584.1:0-4091 GCF_002836795.1 Shewanella sp. 11B5
CTAACAGCTATGTTTATAAACAATTACACAACAATCGACCAAACTTTTTTACACGTGATTTTTGCAATAGTGTAGCATTACGGCGTTACTGTTAAGGCTTAGGTGTTTTTATGCCAAATTTACAATGTAAAATGAGTGCGTTGAATAAAATTATTTAATCGTTATAATGCGACTTGTTTTAGGGGAGTAGCTAATCTTGTTTTGCTGTTATGGCATACAAGATGTCTGTATCAACATAATTGGCCTCATGCCATGGTGCAGACAGTAACACACTGTAAATCAGTGATTTTACCAAGCGAGACCTAAGCACAGTAACTGCATCAAGGGGTATGCGGTGGCTTGTGCTTAGTTGTCATTTACCCCTAGGAATATCACATTGGAAGCTTTATTCGCCTCAACTCTCACAGTTGCCATCGCTGAAATAGGCGACAAAACTCAATTATTAGCTTTACTGCTCGCGGTGAGATTTAGCAATAAAACCGCTATTATCTCAGGCATTTTGCTTGCCACATTATTAAATCATTTTCTTGCCGCATGGTTAGGTCAATGGGCAATTGCATGGATTGATCCACAATGGGCGACCTATTTGGTGGCAGGGTCATTTTTTGCTATTGCACTATGGGTCCTTATACCCGATAAAATGGATGATGATGATAATCGCTTCTATAAACTCGGTGCTTTTTCTGCAACGTTTATTTTGTTTTTTATTGCTGAAATAGGGGATAAAACTCAAATTGCGACGGTGGTCTTAGCGGCAAAATACCAAGCACTGACATGGGTTGTCATCGGCACGACATTGGGAATGTTAATTGCTAATGTCCCCGTTGTGCTGGCTGGGCATTTTAGTGCTAACAAATTGCCCATGAAACTGATTCATCGCGGTTGTGCTGTGTTGTTTGCGCTACTTGGGGTCGCTACATTGCTGTGGTAAAAGGAGGTTCCATGTCCGATAACCAAGTTTTTGATGCAGATACTGCCTGTGGGTTGCCCTAGGTTGTTGCCATTGCTTTTTTGTGCAGTCCGGCACACACTTCATTTTATGATTGGTTAAAATGTAAGCATGCATAGCTTTATGGATAGGCGCGTGCATGTAAATGTGTAATCGCATAGTAAACGGATAGTAAAGGAGTCACGATATGGATATGAAGAAACATGGTTTATCGATAGGCATAAACCGAATTGAAAGTGTGTTTTTTGTGACATTAAAAGCCATTGGTACATTAACCCACGAAGACTATCTCGTCATTACCCCTATGCTAGAGGGGGCATTAAGCCAAGTTGATCAGCCTAAAGTGAGTTTATTTCTTGATGCTACCGAGCTTGACGGCTGGGACTTACGCGCCGCTTGGGATGATTTAAAGCTGGGATTAAAGCACAAATCTGAGTTTGAAAGAGTGGCCATTTTGGGCAATAAAGATTGGCAAGAATGGGCGGCCAAAATTGGTAGTTGGTTTATTGCTGGTGAGATAAAATATTTCGAAGATGAAGATGACGCCTTGAAATGGCTTCGATATTAATATGATGTTCAAGCTCAGTTGCTCTCGAACGATGCAAAGGTCTTTAGCGTTGTGATGGCGTCATTAGCCCTAGGAACAGATTTTCTAGGGCTTTAACCATTTATGCCGTGGTATTAACATTATGACCACTGTTGCCAACGGGCTGCGGTGCAGGTGGCTGAGCCGCTTCAATGAGTTGTAATGCCATTTGACCTTCAATTTTTTGCTGTTCTTTAGCCATTACGGCCACTTTTAAGCTGCTGCCAGAATCAATTGTTGTTGGCATTGAAGACGGTGAATTAATACTAATTGACATGGTTAACCTTAATATAAAGTCGGATGGTAATAATATATCGGCTGAAAATCAAAATGCTTGACTCATTTTTGTTAAAAAGCATTCGTTGGAATTTTTTGATTATAGGTTGCGCACAACCAATGTTATAATTAGCTCATATTATTGGTTAGTGGAGTGAAGCCTATGTCTAGTAAAGCGCTTACTGAGTCTCAATTACCTTCAGCGCAAAATCCGCTAGCACTTGAAAACCAAGTGTGTTTTTCATTGTATAGTGCGACTAATGCGATGATCCGTGCATATCGACCATTATTAGATGAGTTATCGCTGACTTATCCGCAGTATCTAGTGATGATGGTACTTTGGAAAGAGCCGGGGATCAGTGTTAAAACCTTAGGTGAAAAATTACATCTTGATTCTGGAACATTAACACCCTTGCTAAAGCGTCTAGAAAGCAAAGGCTTAGTGAGCCGTAGCCGTAGTGAATTAGATGAACGCGTGCGAGTGTTACATGTTACTGAGCAAGGCCAACAATTACATCAGCAAGCGTTGAGTATTCCTGAACAGATGCGTTGTAAAGTGGGTGGCACTATTGAAGACTTACAACAATTAAAGCAACTGTGTGATCAAGCATTTACCATGTTAAATTCCGGAGAGGCGAGCAGCTGTGAAATGTGATTATTTTGAGCGTGGCGATTGTTTGTCATGCCGCAATATTCAACTACCTATGGTTGAGCAAGTGAGTGTAAAGCAACAACAGTTAATCGATTTGTTTCGTGGCATTTCAGTTAAGCAATGGCTAGCGCCGATATTAAGCGCAGAATCAGGTTTTCGTAATAAAGCCAAAATGGTCGTTTTAGGTGCCGCTCACAAACCTATTTTAGGTTTGGTTAATCCTAAAGGGGAGCCGGTCAGTCTATGTGACTGTTCGTTATACCCTAAAGATATGCAATTATTGTTACACCGTTTAGAACGATTTGTGCAGCAAGCTGGTATACCGCCTTATCGGGTCGATAAAAGCAAAGGCGAGCTAAAATTTATTTTACTGACTCGCAGCCAAAGTAGTGGCCAGTTTATGCTGCGTTTTGTATTACGCAGTGATCAAGCCATCGTGAGAATTGAACGAGAATTACCTCAATTATTACAAGAGTTTCCCGAAATCACCTTAGTCTCGGCCAATATTCAGCCAATCCACATGGCGATTCTTGAAGGCGAAAGGGAAATATTTTTAACGGAAACGACACGATTAGAAGAACAACTTAATAATGTACCGTTGTTCATACGGCCAAAAAGCTTTTTTCAAACGAATCCTGAAGTCGCCGCCCAGTTGTATCAAATAGCGAGGGAGTGGGTTACTGAATTTAAACCGAACTATATTTGGGATCTATTTTGTGGCGTCGGTGGATTTGGGCTGCATTGTGCTGACAGCAATATCCGTTTAACTGGGATTGAGATCGAATCTGAAGCAATAGAATGTGCCATCTTGTCAGCAACTAAACTAGGGTTTACCCAAGTGGATTTTAGCGCACTTGATTCAACTCATTTTGCCAAAGAACAATCTGCTCAAGATAAACCAGATCTTATTATTGTAAATCCACCTCGGCGCGGATTAGGAAAATCATTATGCGACTCACTGAGTGAGTTTGCACCTAAAGCAATCGTGTATTCTAGTTGTAATCCACACACCTTAATGAGCGATTTAGAGTACATTACGGGTTATCAAATAACCAAAGTTCAAATGTTTGATATGTTTCCTCATACTGATCATTTTGAAGTATTGGTTATGCTAGAACAGCTGTAATAGTCTTTGCTATCAATTAAGGTATTTTAAAAATCGTAATTAAGTACTCGTTTGGTGTCGCTAAGTTATGGGCTATATCGAGCAAAGGTAGCAGTTAGATAGTGGTGTATGTTGTCATCATAAAAATGTCATCTTAATGTCATAACATTGTTTATTAACATAAAAAAGGTACTAGGACGATGTGGCAAATTTTCAGTCGCTTTTTAGCGTTAGGGTTAATCAGTTTCGGTGGCCCTGCGGCTCACATAGGCTATTTTAGAAAAGCATTTGTTGACGACTTACAATGGCTAGATGGTAAACAATATTCAAGTTTTGTTGCTCTTAGTCAGTTTATGCCAGGGCCAGGCTCAAGCCAGATAGGGTTTGCAATTGGTTATCATCGAGGTGGTTTACTGGGCGGATTAGCCGCCTTTTTAGGTTTTACTTTACCGTCTTTTTTACTGATGTTTTTATTTGCTGTGACCAGTGCGCAATGGCTGGAGATAACTGCCGTAGAGGGTGC
>NZ_PJAP01000585.1:0-4091 GCF_002836795.1 Shewanella sp. 11B5
TACTGCGTTTTTTAACTTGTGGCAGTGTTGATGATGGTAAAAGTACCTTAATTGGACGTTTACTGCATGACAGCGCGCAAATCTATGAAGATCAGTTAGCGAGTCTAAAAAGTGACAGCGCGAAGATGGGTACTACAGGTGAAGCCATTGACCTTGCGTTATTGGTCGATGGTTTACAAGCTGAGCGTGAGCAAGGTATTACTATTGACGTGGCTTATCGTTATTTCTCTAGTGAAAAACGTAAGTTCATCATTGCTGATACTCCTGGTCATGAACAATATACTCGTAACATGGCAACGGGCGCATCTACCTGTGACTTAGCGGTTATTTTGGTTGATGCACGTTATGGTGTCCAAACCCAAACTAAACGCCATGCCTTTATTGCATCATTATTAGGTTTACGTCACTTTGTTGTTGCCGTGAATAAAATGGATTTGGTCGGTTTTGACCAAACTGTATTTGAAAAGATTCAAGCCGATTTTACTGAATTTGTTAAAGGTGCTTGTGATACAGAAAATGGCGGTGATTTAGATATTCACTATGTGCCATTATCTGCCTTAAATGGCGACAACGTGGTTAACCGCAGTACGCAGTGTGATTGGTATAAAGGTGGCACATTACTTGAGCTACTTGAAACTATCGATACCCAGCGCGAACTGAGCGATCTACCGGTGCGATTCCCTGTGCAATACGTATTACGTCCTAACTTAGATTTTCGTGGTTTCTCTGGCACATTAGCGTCTGGAATCATTAAAGTGGGCGATGAATTAGTTGCATTGCCATCAGGAAAACGCAGTAAAATCGAACGTATTGTGACTTTTGATGGTGATTTGCAAGAAGCCGTAGCAGGCCAAGCCATTACCATAACCCTTGAAGATGAGATTGATATTTCACGCGGTGATTTATTGGCTCACCCAGCTACTGCACCAGAAGTTGCTAACCATATTGTTGCTGATATGGTGTGGATGGATGAAAAACCATTACAGATCGGTCAATTATATGATGTGAAAGTCGCGGGTAAGAAAACTCAAGCCGTCGTGAGCGAAATTGAATATATTACTGATGTGAACACGCTTGAGCGCAGTGCTGCAAGCTCATTAAGTTTAAATACCATTGCCCGAGTAAAGTTAGATTTAACTGAATCGATTGTGTTAGACGCTTACAGCTTGGTACGTGATACTGGCGGGATGATTTTAATCGACAGATTATCTAATGCTACCGTTGCAGCGGCCATGGTTGTCAGTGGGCATCAAGGCGATAAGCAAACCAACACTGAGTTTAGTGCATTTGAAGTCGAGTTTAATGCGTTAGTGCGTAAGCATTTCCCGCATTGGAATGCTCGCGATATTAGCGTGCTTGGAAAATAAATAATGAGCGAAATATGGTTGTTAGCGATTATCTTGTTAGCACTGGTCGGTGGGCTTCTTGCTGGGCTTGCAACACCGGCCGCCATGTTTTTCTTCGCTTCATTACTTTGTTATATCCTCGGGCTAGTTGATTTAAATGTAGCCCTTGGCAGCTTTACTAATAACGGACTAATCACTTTGGTGCTGTTGGTGCTGGCTGCCACAGCTCTCGAGAAAACCTCATTACTAGGCAAATTAAGCCAAGTGATAGGGAAAGGCTCGTTATTTTCTACCCTGGCTAAGTTAGGTATATCGACGGCGTTGTTGTCGTCGTTTACCAATAATACAGCTGTTGTAGCATCGTTAATTGGCGTTGTGCGTCGTAATCAAGCGCATGCTCCTTCTAAGTTATTGTTGCCATTAAACTATGCTGCAATCCTCGGTGGTACGCTTACGCTCATTGGTACTTCTACCAATTTGATTGTTAACTCATTTGTTGAAAATGCTGGCCTTGAACCTCTGGGATTTTTTGAGTTTTCACAAGTTGGTGCATTAGTTGTCATAAGTGGTTTAGTCGTGTTGACCATAATGGCTAACTTTTTACCCGATAGACGTGAAGAGTCCGAAGATGAAGCATTGCCTTATTTGCTGGAAGCCCATGTTGCTAAAACCTCTACTTTAGTGGGTAAAAGTGTCATTGATAACCGTTTGCGCGCACTTAAAAAACTCTACTTAGTTGAATTAGAACGCAGCGGCATACGTATTTGCCCTGTGCCACCACAAATGGTGCTGCAAGCCGATGACGTTTTACGTTTTAGTGGCGCGGTTGAGTCGGTTGAGCTATTGCATCAGTTTGATGGTTTAGAGTGGTTTGGTAAGCAGCATGCTAAAGGCCAAAATTTGGTTGAAGCGGTTTTAGCGCCATCATCAAGTTTAGTTGGTACAACCTTAAAAGATTCGCGTTTTCGTGAAGTCTTTGATGCAGCCGTAATGGCTATTCGTCGTGGTCATATTCCGTTAAAAGGCGGACTAGGCGATGTGGTGCTACAACCCGGTGATGTGTTACTGCTCACGCCTGGCGATCGTTTTTCTAAGAGCCCTAATTTAACCAGCGACTTTGCTGCAGTTAGCGGCTTAGATTTAAGTGTTCGTTTAGATGAAAAACGCGGTAATTGGGTGCTTGTTGGATTTGCATTAACCATTTTGGCCAGCATTTTTGATGTATTACCTTTAGCCAAAGGCTTAGTTTTATTATTACTCAGCTACGTGGCGATTGGCGCGATAACCTTAAGTGAGCTTAAACGTCGCTTCCCGTTAGAACTAGTGGTGATTGTAGGCAGTGCCTTAGGCTTAGCTAACTTAATGGTCACAACCGGCCTAGCTGACGTCATGGCGCAAACTTTATTGAGTGTGTTTAATGGCTATGGTGTGTTTGCCGCCTTTGTTGGGATTTATCTGATTACGTTAATTGTCACCGAGTTGATAACTAACAACGCTGCTGCAGCACTGGCGTTCCCGGTGGCTTATGCGGTCGCGACCAGTTTTGGTGTCGATCCTCGGCCGTTTATTATGGCGGTGGTATTTGGTGCAAGCGCGAGTTTTATTTCGCCTTACGGCTATCAAACTAATCTCATGGTATTTAATGCCGGTAATTATAAATTCAGCGATTTTGTGCGCTTAGGTTTACCGTTATCCATCGTATATTCATTAGTGGTTATTTTTTCGATCCCGTATTTCTTCCCGTTTTAACAAAGAATTTTAGTGTGGTGTAACAACCATTCGATAGGAGTAGTGATGAGTAATATTGTTTGGCATCAACATGCCATTGACCAAGCTGCCCGTGGCGCCCAAAAAGGCCAAAACCCAGTATTGTTATGGTTTACGGGATTATCTGGCTCGGGTAAATCAACCCTCGCAGGCGCATTAGAACGGGCGTTATTTGAGCATGGTTTCCATACCTATTTACTTGATGGTGATAATGTTCGTCATGGTCTGTGTAAAGACTTAGGCTTTAGCCTTGAAGATCGCGATGAAAACTTACGTCGTGTTGGTGAAGTGGCTAAGTTAATGGTTGATTCAGGTTTAGTGGTGCTGTCGGCATTTATCTCACCAACACGTGAAGAACGTGATCGCGTCCGAGCATTATTTCCACAAGGTCAGTTTGTTGAAGTCCATGTGTCTACACCATTGAGTGTGTGTGAATCGCGAGACCCGAAAGGCTTGTACGCTAAAGCTCGCAAGGGCGAAATTACTAACTTTACTGGTATTTCATCACCTTATGAAGTGCCAGAGTCTGCGGAGTTAACCATTGATACCAGCAAAGGTGATCTGGATACTCAGGTACATGGTTTACTGGCCTACTTAAAAGCGATTGATGTGCTTAATCCACCAAGAGAAATTGCTGGTGCAGGGATTTAAACGGCACTAAATCGACAATTAAATTGATAACCAAATCGACATCTAATCGAGAAGAATAAAAGGGCTGATGTGTTATATAACATCAGCCCTTTTTTATTATTGAGTCTCTGTTGCTGCAAGCGCTTAAACACTGAGCATCTGTGATCGATTATACCAATACTTGTTTGAGCACTCTTTGCCAGTTTTCACCCATAAAACGATCGCGATCGGTAGATTTGAAACGGGCTTTTTTCAAGGCATCGTCGATGCGGCTCATGCGGTCGATACTGTTGAGCTCTGGAATCACTACATGCTTGGGTTCAACGTCAAAACCTAATACATTTTTGT
>NZ_PJAP01000224.1:0-10368 GCF_002836795.1 Shewanella sp. 11B5
GCTGCATTTGTATTTTTCGGCTTAGTCGCCGTTGTTGGCAGTTACTATTTACAAGCAGGCACCACCACCATGACAGCGTGGTTACTAGGCTGTGCTATTGGCTTTTTTAATGCGGCCATCATGCTGGTCAACAATACTAGAGACATTTCTACCGACACTAAAGCAGGTAAAAATACCCTTGCGGTACGAATTGGTGAAGCACAAGCTAAAGTGTTGTACCAAAGTTTTGTCTATTTACCATTTGGTATCATTATCGCGGGATTTTTGCTCGGGTCACTCGATGGATTACCTGTATTATTATCGGGAGCATCATTAATCATTGCGCGTAATCTCAGCCGCGAATTTTACGATAACTCAGGTGAAGCATTAAATCCGATCCTTGGACAAACAGCTAAATTGACGATGATTTTTAGCGTCTTATTTAGCATTGGATTGTACTTTTCGCTGACCTAACCATTTTCCTTAGCTAAATAAAAAAGGCGCTTCATTGTAAAATGAAGCGCCTTTTTTAACGTAAGCGTAATTACACCTTAGACAAAGTGCGTTGTTTTGCACTCCAATCTAAATGGTATTTCTCACCAGCGGGCTTATCGGTGCGCTCAAAAGTATGTGAACCGAAAAAGTCGCGCTGACCTTGTAATAAATTAGCGGGTAATGTCTCACAGCGGTAACTGTCGTAATAGGCAATAGCCGAACTAATACAAGGTGCAGGAATGCCTTGCATAACAGAGGCTGCAACCGTTTTACGCCAGTTAAGGTGTTTTTGCGACAATGTCTGACTAAAAGTGTCGGCCATTAATAAGTTTGCTAGGTTTGCATCTTCTTGATAAGCCTTAGTAATAGACTGCAAGAATGTCGCTCGAATAATACAACCCGCTCGCCAAATTTTAGCAATTTCAGCAAAATCTAAAGACCAATTTTGCTCTTTAGCATTCATCGCCATCAACTGGAAACCTTGAGCATAACAGCACACTTTAGCGCAATATAATGCATCTTCAAGGTTAGCAATAAACTCAGCTTTTTCAGCATCACTAAAACTGACTGGTGCAGGTCCTGCTAACTTCGAGCTTAGCTGCATACGCAAGTTTTTCTGAGTACTCACTGCGCGTGCATAAACAGCTTCTGCAATCGTTGGCGCTGGGCAACCAATTTGCAAGCTGCTCACTGCAGTCCATAAACCAGTGCCTTTTTGGCCTGCTTTATCTAAAATCATTTCAACTAACGGCTTGCCAGTTAAGGGATCGTCTTGTTGTAAGACTTCAGCACTAATCCCCATAAGGTAACTGTTAAGAATACCTTTATTCCAACCATTGAACACATCACCGATGTCATGGGCAGACATGCCTAAGCCGTCACTGAGTAACTGGTAAGCTTCGCAAATAAGTTGCATATCCGCATATTCAATGCCGTTATGAACCATTTTAACGTAATGACCAGAACCAGCAGGACCAATATAAGTCGTACATGGCTCACCTTCGGTTACTGGATTGCCAGGCTCAAAACGCTCAATCGGTAAACCTGTTACAGAATCCACTTTAGCAGCAATGGCTTTCCAAATTGGTTCGACATAACGCCATGCTTTTTCATCTCCACTAGGCATTAGCGATGGACCAAAACGTGCACCTACTTCGCCACCAGACACTGCAGAGCTAAAGAAAACAAACTTATCTTTATAACGTGCTTCGCGTTCTACCGTATCGGTCCAAAGGCTGTTACCCGTATCAATAACGATATCATTGGCTTCAATACCAGCTTCGATTAACGATTTACACACACCGTCAACAGGCCCACCAGCAGGCACAGATAAAACAATCACTCGAGGTTCAACTAATTTAGCCAGCATTTCTGTAAGATTATTACATGACTGCATGCGCGGTGCCGTACCTGCTTTGCGCTCACTTTCTTCTTGAGCCACAGCGGCGTTGACTTTTGGAGTATCTAAATCGAAAACTGCAACATGGTAGCCGTTGTCAGCAATGTTTAATGCGAGGTTCTTGCCCATAACACCAAGGCCGATAACGCCGACGTGAGATTGTTGGGTGTGGTTATTCATAGTGTATGTTTCCACAGGTCACAGAGATTAATCGCGTAGTGCGAATCCATTTGGGTGGCAATTATAGCGATTCTTGTAACTAAATTACCAGTCACAAAACGCGGAAACGCTGTTTTTTACAATGTATGCTCAATCTGTTTATTAGGAGATAACATCTTGTCACAATAGAAAAAACCATAAAAACACTGGTTTTTTATGGTTTCGATTAACAATCACCGCGTCTTATACTACGGTTAATTATTGAAGAGTAACATCATGTTAATTCAGTAGTTAGTGCATTAGCATAACCCATTCTAGTCAACGCATTGCGAACAATATCCAAGGTTTGTGGGTCTTCAATCGTTGCTGGCATGGTGTACTCTTGATTGTCAGCAATTTTACGCATTGTGGCTCGTAATATTTTTCCAGAGCGAGTTTTAGGCAACTTTTGCACAGCACTGACTAACCTAAATGAAGCCACGGGACCAATTTCATGACGTACCAGTGCAAGTAACTCTTTATAAAGAGCTTCATCTGATAAGGTAACGCCATTTTTAAGAACTACTAATCCAAGCGGCACCTGGCCTTTCAGTTTATCTTGCACACCAATTACCGCAGCCTCAGCAACGGCTTCATGCTGACATAAGACCTCTTCAAATCGACCGGTAGATAAACGGTGTCCGGCAACATTTATGATGTCATCAATTCTGCTCATAATGTATAAATAACCATCTTCATCGACGTAACCAGCATCTCCAGTTAAGTAATAACCAGGATACATAGACAAGTAACTGTCAATATAGCGTTTATCATTTTGCCACAAGGTCGTTAATGTGCCTGGTGGTAAAGGCTGCTTTATCACCACATTACCACTTTCATTAGGAGCCACTTGTTGCCCCATAGCATCAAGAATTTCCACTTGGTATCCAGGTACTGCGCGCGCAGGCGATCCGGCTTTAATCTCTATCGGATCGGTGCCCATCAAATTTGCAGCGACTGGCCAACCGGTTTCGGTTTGCCACCAATGATCAATTACAGGTTTACCTAACTGCTGCTGACTCCAATTTAAGGTGTCAGGATCGCAACGCTCCCCCGCTAAATACATTTGCTTCAGACAAGTTAAATCAAATTGTTTAATAAACTCGCCGTCAGGATCTTCTCGTTTTATGGCACGAATAGCGGTGGGGGCGGTAAAAAAGCTACGAACATTTTTTTGTTCGATAATACGCCAAAATGCACCTGCATCGGGAGTACCAATAGGCTTACCTTCGTACATTATGGTCGTCGCACCCACAAGCAATGGCCCATAAACAATATATGAATGCCCTACCACCCAGCCAACATCAGATGCCGCCCAAAAAACATCGCCAACACCAATGTCATAAATGTGTTTCATCGACCATGCTAATGCGACTGCATGGCCACCATTGTCGCGCACGACACCTTTTGGTTGGCCAGTGGTACCAGAGGTATATAAAACATATAAAGGATCGGTCGCATCGAGCGACACGCAATCAGCGTCAGGCGCACCCACCAGTGAATTGTACCAATCCAGATCTCTTGGTGACTGTAGTTGTGCTTGATATTCTGTACGATTTAAAATAATGCAATGATCTACTTGATGTTGTGCTTGGGATAATGCGTCATCGAGTAAAGGCTTATACGGTACGACACCAGAAGGCTCAATACCGCATGAAGCAGACAGAATTAACTTGGGTTTTGCATCGTTAATGCGAGTCGAAAGCTCATTGGCGGCAAAACCACCAAACACCACAGAATGAATTGCACCAATCCGTGCACATGCCAGCATGGCATAGGCGGTTTCTGGCACCATTGGCATATAAATAACTACTCGGTCGCCTTTTTCGACGCCAAGAGACACCATTAATCCAGCCAAGCGTTTAACTTGAGCCAACACAGATTGATAGCTAATAGAGTATTCGTTGTGCGTCACGGGACTAATATAGTGAATTGCAGTTTGCTCGCCTCGCCCAGCTAATACATGGCGATCAACGGCATTGAAGCAGGTGTTCATCTTACCATCAGCAAACCAACGATAAAACGGTTTGTCGCTGTCATCTAATACCTTTTTTGGCGCAACATCCCAATGAATGGATTTTGCCGCTTGTTGCCAAAATACTTCAGGCTCGGCTATCGATTGTGCGTGCATTGATAGTCCTAACTCAGCCATATTGTTCTCCGTTAATCAGCGTTCATTAAATTGATTATGAGCAGAATTTATCAAATAGCCCTATTAGACCAAGGGATAATAGCGTTACATAATGCGAGAAACACCTTTAATTTCAATCGAGTGTTTAACTTAAGCAGTACAAATGATAAATATAAAAAAATACAAAACAGAACAGGTGGTTAAGGTATAATCATGGTATAAGTGGCAAGCAAAATTAACACAATATCCACAGTTTAAAAGCTGAAACAACCGCACCAAACTTTACCTTTACGTAAACTTCATATATCTTGCATCAAAAGAAACACTTTTGGTGACATGATGAGCACAACCCACATTCCTCAATCAACATATTCAATCAGTGACTTATCAAAAGAATTTGATATCACCACCCGCAGTATTCGTTTTTACGAAGACCAAGGCTTGATTAAACCTAAGCGTCGCGGGCAAAACCGAATTTACAGCCTGAAAGACCGAGTGCGCTTAAAACTTATTTTACGCGGCAAACGCCTTGGATTTTCGTTAGCAGAAACACGACGTTTATTTGAACTTTACGACGCGGATAAAAGCAGCTCAACTCAACTACAAACTATGCTTGATTTAGTGAACGAGAAAAAATCAGCTCTTCAACAACAAATGGACGACATTAAAGTCGTGCTAATGGAGCTAAATTCAGCCGAACAACAGTGCAAAGCGGCATTAGCCGACAATTCGACTAAGAAAGCCAAATAACAACAAAAAATAACTGGCTGACTCAATTCAGCCAATAGCTTTGCCCCACTGCCAAAAACGCAACCATAAAGCGTTGGCAGCAAATGTTTTACCAGACCATAAAAAATTCAACAGGACACATGAAAATGAGCGATTTATATACCAGTTTAAACTTCGGTTTAGGTGAAGATGTTGACATGTTACGTGACGCCGTTCGTGGTTTTGCCACCAACGAAATTGCGCCTATGGCCGCCCAAGTCGATATCGACAATGAGTTCCCTAATCAATTATGGCCAGTACTTGGCGATATGGGCTTATTAGGTGTCACTGTTGATGAACAATATGGTGGAGCCAACATGGGTTACCTTGCGCACGTTGTCGCAATGGAAGAAATCTCCCGCGCATCAGCCTCTATTGGGTTAAGTTATGGCGCTCACTCAAACTTATGTGTAAACCAAATTAACCGTAATGGTAATGACGCTCAAAAAGCAAAATATTTACCAAAGCTTGTCAGTGGCGAACACATTGGTGCACTAGCGATGAGCGAACCTAATGCCGGTTCAGATGTGGTTTCAATGAAACTGAATGCTCGCAAAGAAGGTGACCGCTACATCCTTAACGGCAATAAAATGTGGATCACCAACGGTCCTGATGCCCACACCTATGTTATTTACGCCAAAACCGACATCGAAAAAGGTGCACATGGCATTACTGCGTTTATCGTTGAACGTGGGTCTAAAGGTTTTACTCAAGCACAAAAATTAGACAAGCTAGGTATGCGCGGTTCAAACACCTGTGAACTTGTATTTGAAGACTGTGAAGTACCAGAAGATAACATCTTAGGCGGCCTCAATAATGGCGTAAAAGTGTTAATGAGTGGCCTTGATTACGAACGTGTTGTTTTGTCTGGTGGCCCATTAGGCATTATGTCTGCTTGTATGGACATAGTGGTGCCTTACATTCATGAACGCGAACAATTCGGTAAATCGATTGGTCAATTCCAATTGGTGCAAGGCAAGTTAGCCGACATGTACACGGGTATGAACGCTGCCCGCGCTTATGTTTACAGTGTGGCTAAATCTTGTGACCGTGGTGAAACCACCCGTAAAGATGCCGCTGGTGCGATTTTATACAGTGCAGAACTGGCCACTAAAATGGCTTTGGATGCGATTCAATTACTGGGCGGAAATGGCTATGTGAATGAATACGCAACTGGGCGTTTATTACGTGATGCTAAGCTTTACGAAATTGGTGCAGGCACCTCTGAAATTCGCCGTATGTTAATTGGTCGTGAGCTGTTTAACGAATCAAAATAACCAGTATTTGCATCACGAAGGCGACATATCAAGCGTGCCGTGTCGCCTTAATCAAGCCCTCCTATTTTTTGCTTCATTAAGGATATAGAAATGACGCAACTGAGCAGCCGTATCAATCCTCGCAGTGACGAATTTAAAGCCAAGTCAGACAGCATGGCGTTATTGGTCGATGATCTTCAACAAAAACTAAAAAAAATCGAACAAGGTGGCGGCCCTGTCGCCTTAGAGCGCCATTTATCTCGTGGTAAATTATTGCCACGCCAGCGCGTTGAAAAGCTGCTCGACCCGGGCTCACCTTTTTTAGAAATATCGCAATTTGCCGCTTACGAAGTCTATGACGAAGAAGTTCCAGCCGCAGGCGTCATTGCTGGTATCGGCCGCGTCAGTGGTGTTGAGTGCATGATTATCGCCAACGACGCCACCGTAAAAGGCGGCACTTACTACCCCATTACCGTTAAAAAGCATCTACGCGCGCAAGACATCGCCAGCCGTTGCCACTTACCGTGCATCTACTTAGTCGATTCTGGTGGCGCGAATTTACCTCGCCAAGATGAAGTATTTCCAGACCGCGATCATTTCGGCAGAATTTTTTATAACCAAGCGCAAATGTCAGCCAAAGGTATTCCGCAAATTGCAGTCGTCATGGGCTTGTGTACCGCAGGCGGCGCCTACGTTCCAGCAATGGCCGATGAGTCAATTATTGTTAAAGATCAAGGCACCATCTTTTTAGCTGGTCCTCCTTTAGTGAAAGCGGCTACCGGTGAAGAAGTCAGCGCAGAAGAGCTTGGCGGTGCAGAAGTTCACACTAAAATATCGGGTGTTGCCGATCATTTAGCGCAAAATGACGACCACGCGCTTGAGCTTGCTCGCCGTGCAGTATTGCGTCTTAATCATCAAAAAGAAATCAAAAGCTTATTAAGCCCAGTCAAACCACCTAAGTTCGATATCCATGAATTGTACGGCATTGTCGGTACGGATCTTAAAAAGCCGTTTGATGTAAAAGAAGTCATTGCCCGTGTGGTTGATGACTCTGATTTTGACGAATTTAAAGCCAACTATGGTGCAACCTTAGTGTGTGGTTTTGCGCGTATTCACGGTTATCCTGTCGGTATTGTGGCCAATAACGGCATTTTGTTTTCGGAGTCGGCGCAAAAAGGCGCTCACTTCATTGAACTGTGTTGCCAACGTAAAATTCCGCTGTTATTCCTGCAAAATATTACCGGCTTTATGGTGGGTAAAAAGTACGAACACGAAGGCATTGCTAAACATGGTGCCAAAATGGTAACCGCAGTATCTTGTGCCAATGTGCCTAAATTTACCGTGATTATCGGTGGCAGTTATGGCGCGGGTAACTACGGCATGTGTGGTCGCGCATTTGAACCGACCATGATGTGGATGTGGCCTAACGCCCGTATTTCGGTAATGGGTGGCGAACAGGCTGCTGGCGTATTAGCCACAGTGCGCCGCGATGGTTTAGCCAGAAAAGGCGTCGAATGGTCTGCAGAAGATGAGCAAGCCTTCCGTAAACCCATTGTTGAGCAATACGAAAAAGAAGGTCATCCGTATCATGCCAGTGCCCGACTTTGGGATGATGGCATTATTGATCCGGCACAAACGCGTGACGTGGTCGGCTTAGCCTTATCGGCAGCATTAAATGCTCCTATTGAAGATACCCGCTTTGGGGTGTTCCGCATGTAATTGTGCGGTTAATTCAGCTAATTAAGGAGTCATAAATAATGTTATCAAACCAATATAAGTTCATTGAATGCCGCCTAGAACAAGGGGTGGCAGAGCTCATTTTAAACCGAGTTGAAGTACATAATGCCTTTGATGAAGTGATGATTAGCGAGATGATCCAGGCTATCGAACACTTTGCCAAAGACAGTCAATGCAATATGTTGATATTACGTGCTAATGGCAAAAACTTCAGTGCTGGCGCCGACCTCAATTGGATGCGCAAACAAGCACAAATGGACTTTGACCAAAACCTCACTGATGCCCACCAGCTTGCCAAACTGATGCATGTGTTAGACAAGTTTCCAAAACCCACTATTGCCTTAGTACAAGGCGCAGCCTTTGGTGGTGCATTAGGGCTGATTTGCTGCTGCGATATTGCCATTGCCAACACTCGCGCCAGTTTTTGTTTAAGCGAAGTGAAATTAGGGCTTATCCCTGCTGTGATAAGTCCGTATGTGATTCGTGCCATGGGTAATCGCCAATCACGCCGCTTTATGCTGACCGCTGAACGCTTTAGTGCTGACGTAGCCTTAACTCATCAAGTCATTCACGAAGTTAACGACGACTTAGATTCAGCCGCAGCCCCTTTTATCGCCGCATTTAATGCCAACAGTCCTCAGGGCATGGCATGGGCAAAAAATCTCGTATCGCATTTAGAAAACGGCGTGATAGACGAGGCTACGCTCAATTTTACCAGCGAGCAAATTGCTCGTATTCGTGTATCAGATGAAGGTCAAGAAGGCCTTAATGCTTTCTTTGAAAAACGTACGCCTACATGGCAAACCGCTAAATCTGATCCACAAGGAGCCCAATAATGTTTACCAAATTACTGATTGCTAACCGTGGTGAAATTGCTTGCCGTATTATTAAAACGGCTCAAACCATGGGTGTTCGCACCATTGCCCTTTATTCCGATGCAGACAAAGATGCCCGCCATGTGGCCATGGCAGATGAATCGTTTTACCTAGGCGGCAGCGCCCCGGCAGACTCATATCTAAAAGCTGATTTAATTATCGACATCGCTAAAAAATCGGGCGCAGAAGCCATTCACCCAGGTTACGGATTTTTGTCTGAAAATGCCGAGTTTGCCCGTAAATGTGAGCAAAATGGTATCGCCTTTGTCGGGCCTGGTAGCGATGCGATTGATGCTATGGGCAGCAAAAGTGCCGCCAAAGACATCATGTCAAAAGCCAATGTCCCCTTAGTGCCGGGTTATCATGGCGACGATCAAACGGATGCTACATTAATAGCAGAAGCCAAAGCGGTTGGCTTCCCGTTACTGATTAAAGCTGCCTATGGTGGTGGTGGTAAAGGAATGCGCATCGTTGAAAACGACGGTGAAATTCTTGAAGCTATTAAATCCGCACGCCGTGAAGCCAGCTCGTCATTTGGCAATGACAAACTGTTAATGGAACGCTACCTACGTCAACCACGTCATGTTGAAGTGCAAGTGTTTGCCGACACTCAAGGCAACGCTATTTACTTATCTGACCGTGACTGCTCAATTCAACGTCGCCATCAAAAAGTGGTTGAAGAAGCGCCAGCACCCGGTTTGTCAGACGAACTACGAGCTCAAATGGGGAACGCCGCCGTTGCTGCCGCCAAAGCCATCGATTATGTTGGCGCGGGCACCGTTGAGTTTTTACTCGATACCGATAATAGTTTCTACTTCATGGAAATGAACACCCGTTTGCAAGTAGAGCATCCGGTTACCGAAATGGTGACTGGCCAAGACTTAGTAAAATGGCAGCTAGTTGTCGCCAGTGGTGGTGAATTACCACTGCGCCAAGATGAAGTGCGTATTCATGGCCACTCATTTGAAGTGCGAATTTACGCTGAAGATCCACAAAACGAATTTTTACCTGCCAGCGGTAAGCTCAATTTTTTACGTGAACCAGAACAAAATCGTCACGTGCGTATCGATTCAGGTATTCGTGAAAACGATGTCATCAGTAACTTTTATGACCCGATGATCGCCAAGCTGATTGTATGGGATGAGTCGCGCCCTCGCGCACTACAACGTTTAGTACACGCACTTGAGTCATACCAAATCAGTGGCCTTAAACATAACATCGAGTTTTTAGCCAACATTGCTGAACACCCAGCCTTTGCTGCGGCAGACTTCTGTACTGACTTTATTGAGCGTTATGGCGACACCTTAATTGGTGACGCAGCTATTGAAGCAGATACTGCGTTAGCACTAGCAGGACTTTTTCAAGTGCTGTCACGTAAACAAGCGGCAAAAGCGCTGGCCATAAACAGCGCCGACCCATATTCACCTTGGGGCCTCGTGAGCGGCTTTAGACTCAACAGTTCAAGCGTGCATCGTGTGTCGTTATTAACTGACGCATCCGCCGAAGTGCAACAACATGACTTGCTACTTA
>NZ_PJAP01000586.1:0-3882 GCF_002836795.1 Shewanella sp. 11B5
GGATGTGTATAAGGGACAGGGTAATGCTTTACTGGCAACATCATCGTCTTCTGGACTGCTACTACAGGCTGTTATAGCCAGTGAAAGTAATACTAGGGCGGCACCTTTGGCAATTTTATACATACTTGAATTCAATTCTTTTTAAGTTGTTGTTAAGAATTTTTCCATTTCACGGTAAAATAGAAAACATCCGATTGTAACAGATAGCACATTCACTTTGGACCCCTAAACTGGGGTACGGTTCCTATGACACAAGAGATTAATCTAAAAAGCGAGATAACAGCAATACAAACCGGTCTGAGATTAGACCAAGCATTAGCTGGTTTGTTCCCTGACTACTCGCGCACACGCATCAAGGAATGGATCCTATCTGGTGCAATTACTATTGACGGTATCACAGTCGACAAGCCACGGGAAAAGGTTTTCGAGTCTCAGTTGGTAGAAGTTACGGCAACACTTGAAGAAGAAGTGAGTGCTAAAGCGCAAAATATCGACTTAAATATTGTTTATGAAGACGACCATATTCTTGTCATTAACAAGCAAGCTGGTTTAGTTGTTCATCCTGGTGCTGGTAACGCAGACGGCACATTGATGAATGCTTTATTATATCATTGTCCAGATATTGAACATGTACCAAGAGCGGGTATTGTTCATCGTTTAGATAAAGACACTACAGGGCTAATGGTTGTCGCTAAAACAGTTGAGGCACAAACACATTTGGTTGCCGCATTACAGGCGCGTGATATTGTTCGTGAGTATGAAGCGATTGTATTAGGCACTATGACGGCTGGTGGCACGGTTGATGAACCTATTGAACGTCACGCAACTAGACGTACTCAAATGGCCGTTATCCATGGTGGTCGTCCATCGGTGACTCATTATCGAGTGTCTGAAAAGTTCCGAGCTCACACGCGTTTACGTTTGCGTCTGGAATCTGGTCGTACTCACCAAATTCGTGTTCATATGGCACACATTGGCCATGAGTTGGTTGGCGATCCGGTTTATGGTGGTCGTCCTCGTCCGCCTAAATCAGCGAGCCCAGAGTTTTTTGAATTACTCAAAAACTTTAAGCGCCAAGCTTTACATGCAGTGCGTTTAGAACTTGCTCATCCATTTACCTGTGAAATCATGACTTGGCATGCGCCGATCCCTGATGACATGGTTGAGCTGACAAAAGCACTACGAGTCGATACTGAGCTTAATCCGATAGTGTATTTATAATGCTTGAGCACGATTGGCCAATACCAGCTAACGTTGCCATTGCGATGACAAATCGTTTTGGTGGCGTCAGCGTTAGCCCATTTGATAGTTTGAATTTAGGGCTTCATGTTGGTGATAAGCCTCAAGATGTATTCGCTAATCGTGCAATATTAACTCAGAAATTATCATTACCGGCTGAGCCAACTTGGCTTGAACAAGTTCATGGTACTAATGTTGTTGATGTACAAACATTGATCCCAGGCAGTGCTATAGCGTTAGCTGATGGCTGTTACAGTAATCAGTTTGGCCATGTATGTGTAGTAATGACGGCCGATTGCTTACCAATATTATTATGTAATCAACAAGGTACCGAAGTTGCCGCTGTTCATGCCGGGTGGCGCGGTTTGTGTGAGGGCGTCATCGAGCAAGCATTGGCGATGTTTCATTCACCACCGTCAACATTAATCGCATACTTAGGTCCTGCAATTGGTCCTTGTGCATTTGAAGTTGGACCTGACGTTCGTGATGCTTTTATCAATAAAAATCCGCAAGCGGCAACTCATTTTATCCAATATAATGCTAAATATTTAGCTGATTTAGTCGGCTTAGCTAAGTTGCGTTTATCTACAGCAGGCGTTACTCAAACTTATAGCGCAGATGTGTGTACCTTTTCTGAACCTGATTACTTTTCTTACCGTCGTGACAAGCAAACTGGACGAATGGCTTCTCTCATTTGGCTAAAATCTTAAGTTATTATTGGTAACAACTTTCAAGTATAAAAAATCAACAATTTTTTGATCAAGATTAAGTTTTAACCTTGAGTTTACATTAAATGCCCCCATCTTTAAGTTAACAAATTATTCATTTCTGAATTAATTTCCCATTCCACATGTATCAGATCCTAGGAGGTTGTATGAGACTCGATCGTATGACTAATAAGTTTCAAATTGCCATTTCTGATGCCCAATCATTAGCATTGGGACGCGATCATCAATTTATTGAACCTATTCATTTAATGATGGCGCTGTTAAATCAAGATTCTGGTTCTATCCATTCTTTACTTACGCAAGCGGGCATTCGTGTTAGCGCGCTTCGCTCTGCGGTTAGCCAAGAGTTGGAGCGTTTTCCACAAGTTGAAGGTACTGGTGGTGATGTTCAGTTATCACAAGGATTAATTCGTTTACTAAACCTATGCGATAAGTTAGCGCAAAAGCGCAAAGACAAATACATTTCATCTGAATTGTTTGTCTTGGCTGCATTGGAAAATAATGACCCCCTTGCCAAAGCATTAAAAGATTCTGGTGCAAGCAAAGAGTTAATGGAAAAAACCATTGAAGACATGCGTGGCGGGCAGAAAGTTGATGATCCCAATGCTGAAGATCAACGCCAAGCATTGAAAAAATTTACCGTAGATTTAACCGAGCGCGCAGAGCAAGGTAAGTTAGACCCTGTTATTGGTCGTGATGAGGAAATTCGTCGCACGATTCAAGTGCTACAACGCCGTACTAAAAATAATCCGGTATTAATTGGTGAACCTGGTGTCGGTAAAACCGCCATTGTTGAAGGTTTAGCTCAGCGTATTGTTAATGGTGAAGTCCCTGAAGGGATTAAAAATAAACGGGTATTGTCATTAGACATGGGGTCGTTAATTGCGGGAGCCAAATATCGCGGTGAGTTCGAAGAACGCTTAAAAGCAGTATTAAATGAGCTATCACAAGAAGAAGGTCAGGTCATTCTGTTTATTGATGAGCTGCATACCATGGTCGGCGCAGGTAAGGGCGAGGGCGCAATGGATGCTGGTAATATGCTTAAGCCTGCTTTAGCACGTGGTGATTTGCATTGTGTCGGCGCAACAACACTTGATGAATATCGTCAATATATTGAGAAAGATGCTGCACTTGAACGCCGTTTTCAAAAAGTAATTGTTGATGAACCGAGCGTTGAAGACACCATTGCCATTTTACGTGGTTTAAAAGAGCGTTACGAATTACATCATCATGTTGAAATAACTGATCCTGCTATTGTTGCAGCTGCAACCATGTCGCATCGTTATATTTCAGACCGTAAACTGCCTGACAAAGCTATCGACTTAATTGATGAAGCCGCATCGAGTATCAGGATGCAGATTGATTCTAAGCCCGAAGTGCTTGATCGATTAGAGCGCCGTGCTATTCAGCTTAAGCTGGAAGAACAAGCGTTAAGTAAAGAGTCAGACGAAGCCAGTCGTAAACGTCTTGAGTTTTTACAACATGAACTGAGAGATGTTGAAAGTAAAGCGGCTGAAATGAATGAGATTTGGCATACCGAGAAAGCAGCATTAGCAGGTACTCAACATATTAAAGCTGATCTCGAACAGGCGAGAATGGATTTAGAAGTTGCTCGACGTGCTGGTGACTTAACGCGGATGTCTGAATTACAGTATGGGCGTATTCCTGAACTTGAAAAACAGTTGGATTTAGCATCACAAGCCGAAATGCAAGATATGACACTGTTACGTAATAAAGTGACTGATGTCGAGATTGCAGAAGTACTATCGAAAGCGACAGGGATACCTGTTTCAAAAATGCTCGAAGGCGAACGTGAAAACTATTGCATATGGAAACCGCATTACATGAACGTGTAATTGGCCAAAACGAGGCTGTGGATGCAGTATCTAATGCCATTCGCCGTAGCCGCGCCGGT
>NZ_PJAP01000587.1:0-4074 GCF_002836795.1 Shewanella sp. 11B5
TACTCATAATTGTAATAACCATAATAGCCATATGCATTACTGGCTTTCTTTACTACGCCATTGAAGACAACGCCTTTCACGTCAATACCATTTTGCTCGAAGCGATTACGAGTCAATTCGATCTCACGTAAATGATTCTGGCCAAAACGGGCAACCAATAACGTAGTGCCAGTATGAGCACTTACAATAGCGGGATCGGTTACGGCTAAAATTGGCGGGGTATCAATAATGACTAAGTCATAAGCTTTACTGACTTCATCTACTAGCTTGCTAAAGTTGCTGTGCATCAATAACTCGGAAGGATTTGGTGGTATTTGTCCGCGAGTAATGACTTTTAAACCTTCAATCTTACTTGATTTAGTTATCTCATCTAACGTTAAGCGGCCTGATAAGTAATCACTTAAACCATCATCCCACTTTAAACCGAACTGAGTTTGTAAATAACCTTTGCGCATATCAGCATCGATGATCAGTACTTTCTTCCCACTTTGGGCCAGTACTGCAGCTAAGTTAACCGAGATAAATGATTTACCCACTCCAGGGCTTGGGCCAGATATAGCAATAATATTATTTTTTGCTTCCATCATGGCAAAATGTAAACTGGTGCGCAGGCTACGTAATGCCTCAATGGATAAATCGGCAGGATTATCGATGGCTAAAATCGATTTGGCTTTAGCCTCGGCTTTAGCTTTACTCGATTTAGTAAAACCCATGAGCTTATTTTGATTTTCTGAAAACGGCACACTGGCATAAACTGGTAAACCGATTGCTTCAATCTCGCTAGGGTCTTCTACGCCACGGTGCATCGCTTTTTGCACTAATACAATGGCAACCGCTAACATACCACTCAACATCGTTGCCATAACCACGATTAAGGCTTTTTTAGGCTTTACTGGTTTGGAGGTGTTTACTTCAGCAGAATCGATAATGCGCACATTTCCCACGGTACCAGCACGAACGATGTCCAGCTCCTGAGTTTTGCCTAGTAGCATGGTATAAATTTCGTTACTGACTTCAACATCGCGCTTTAAACGTAATAATTCTTGCTGAGTTTCGGGTAGGTTACCTACCTCACCTACCAGTTGTTTTTTCTGATCATTTACGGCGCTAATTTGCTCAATTATGCCCTGGTAGGTTGGATGATCTTTTTTGAACTTTCGGCCAAGCTCTAAACGTTTTAGCTGTAACTCTTGTAATTTAGTTTCTAGCTTAACAACTTGCTCAAGTACGCCTTGGGTTTCTAGGGTGATGTTAATAGACTGACGCTTTATTTGATAATCGTTAAAGCGTTGCTCGGCAAACTCTAGTTGCTTTTTAATTTCTGGTAATTGTACTTCTAAAAACTCTAATGACTTTTGCGCTTCAGCAGAATTACGTTCTACATTGCGACGGACATAAATAGCTGCGACTTTATCGAGTACTGTTTCGGCATAACTGGGATTATCACTTTGTAAACTTAAGTTGATAATACCTGAGTCTTTACCTTTTTCACTGGCGCCTATTGCGGCCTGTAAATCTAGAATAGTGTTTAATCTATCTTGACGTGTAATGGTAAACTCAGTGCCTGGGCGTGCATGTAACGTGCGTACCGTTAAGCTAAATTTTCCGTTTGTAAGCTCTTGACCTACTTTGCCTTTAAGAATTTGTTCGCCATCATCATTTAATAACGCTACCGCGTTGTTGCCTAAGGCGACTAAAGTGAACTCTATGTCGATAGCCGATTTTGGTACATCAAACCGAAACACGTCGATAGTTTCACCACCCCAGGCATAACTGCTGGCACCAAAACTTGGTTCAGCTAAGTCACCGTCATTCATAGGCGAAAATTTACGAAATGAGCGAGAACCAATAAATGGAAATAAATTTGGTTCTGCAATAACATCAAGCTTTAATGTATCGACAGCTTCACCAATTACCGATCGTGATTTTAATAGCTCAATTTCGGTCACGGCTGTTGAAGTACTTTCGAACATCCCCGCCATATCATCTAAACCGGGCACAGATGAACCACTGTCTTCGACTTGGATCATTGCCGTGGCTTGGTACACAGGTGTTGATAACACTGCATACACCACGCCAACGAACATAAATAACGTTGTTAAACCAATAATAAAATATTTGCGGTCTAACAAGGCGCCAAACAATGCCATTAAATCGATTTCTTGTGTTTGTTGAGCAAGGTTATCAGTTTTTTTTGTTGTAGGCTGAGCACTCATTAAGTTGCCATTCCTTATAGATATTTTTGCCAAGCGCTACACGCGCTATCGATTAATGCGTACACATGCTCAAAGGCTTCTTGGCTTTGGCGATACGGATCGGGAATTTCTGCATTATTAATCCATTTCCCTAATAAAAACGTTTTGCCACGCGCCTCTGGGTAGCGGCTGTGAACATCGTTTAAATGGCGTTGTTCCATAACTAGAATGACACTATTTGCGGCAATTAATTGCGACGATAATTGCTGCCCCTGGTGGGTGTCCATTACCACACCATGAGTTAAGGCAATTTTTTGCGCCATGGCATCAGCTGGTTTAGCGACTAATGCGGTTAATCCTGCTGATGTGATGGTTATATTTTTATCGATAAGCTTGCTTTTTAATACATACTCAGCGGTTGGGCTGCGGCAAATATTGCCTGCACAAACCATTAATACTGAATCAAACATAGTGTAAAGTCCTTAACGGAGTAGACATTGATTGATTAGTTTGAAATACCATCAATATTGTCTAATGTCGCGACAGAAGGCAGTAATAAGCTAATTACGCGGTTCCAACGGGCCAATGGTGCAGAGGTTACATACACAATATCGTGCGGTTGTAGCTCAAATTGCTCAGCCAGTACCAACGAGGCAATATTCTTTGCGTGTAGTTGATATACATCGGCTAAAATACCGGTTTGTTGATAATCGCGTTTACGCAATACAAATATGCCGTTAGCATCGGCGGTGTTTTCGTTTAAACCGCCAGAGTCACTTAACGCCTCTGCGAGGTTTAAGCCATAACGGTTAAGCATGACGGTGCCAGCTTTTTTGACATCGCCTAACACAAACACTTTTTGCGCATCGTTACGGTTTACATGCACGATGTCGCCGTCTTGCAGTAAACGATTTTGTGATATATCACCTTGGGCATAAAACTTGTCTAACTGAATAACCTCGGTGGTTTCACCACGAGTAAATGTAACCGTGCGCCAGTCGGCAAACTCTGACAAACCACCCGCCTGATTTAATGCATCAATAAGCGTTAATGGAATTTCTGTAATAGGAAACACACCTGGTTTGGTGACTTCACCAGTGATATAGGTTTTTTGGCTTCGAAAACCAACCACTTTAATATCGACTTGAGGGTCTGCTATGACTTTGCTTAACCGTTCAACCAATTCTTTATGCAGTTGTCTGACCGTTTTACCTACTGCTGGAATATTGGGTGCATATGCATACGTTACCGTGCCATCTTCTTGTACCCTAAAACCATCAAACTCAGCCGTACGTTGAACCGCGGCAGGAATGGTTAACTCAGGGTGATCCCATACACCGATGGTTAATACGTCACCAACGCCTAACTTGTATTGATAATTGCTGGTATCGATACCGGCATAACTCGACATCGGTTTAGCACTTTTTCTAAGTTGTTTTTGTTGTGCTATTAATGATGCATCAATAATTTGAATATTGACCTTGTCTAAGTCTTGCTCGAGGCTTCTTGTTTGATCACCAGAATCAATCCCCTCAAAATGGCTGCCGGGAACAATGGCACACCCAGACGCAGATACAAGCAAAAATGATGTAATAAGTGTTTTGTAACTAAACGTCATTATATGATCCCAATTTATTTAAATTTTTTGTAATGAATTAAGGGTAAAAGATAGAAAGCTTAGAAAGCTTAGAAAGCCTAGATGCTAGATTCTAGGGCGCTGCGCTTCTATAAAATCTTTACAGCGAAGCAAGCGCACTATCCGCGTAGCGGCCTAGGCTCTATGACTCTATGGCGCTTCTATAAAATCTTAACTGTGAAGCAGTTCCTAGCAGGACGAAGTCCGCCCTAGAAGCGAAGCGGCGTAGAAACAAAAGCCTAG
>NZ_PJAP01000588.1:0-4064 GCF_002836795.1 Shewanella sp. 11B5
TGATGAAGCATATGATCTTTGGACTCAAAAAATAGGTGTGCCAGCAGAAAATATGATCCGCATTGGTGATAATAAAGGCGGAGCTTTTGCGTCAGATAACTTCTGGCAGATGGGTGATACCGGTCCTTGTGGTCCTTGTAGTGAGATTTTCTACGACCATGGCGATCATATATGGGGTGGCCGCCCAGGTACGCCTGAAGAAGACGGTGATCGCTTTATTGAAATTTGGAACATTGTCTTTATGCAGTACAACCGTCAAGCCGACGGTGAAATGTTGCCTTTGCCAAAACCTTCTGTTGATACAGGTATGGGTATTGAGCGAATTGCTGCGATTATGCAAGGCGTGCATTCAAACTACGAAATCGATATTTTTAAACAACTTATTGCCAAAACTGCTGAAATTATCGGTGTAACTGATTTAGAAAATAAATCTCTGCGTGTTATTGCTGACCACATTCGTTCATGTGCATTTTTAATTGCTGATGGTGTTATGCCATCAAATGAAGGTCGTGGTTATGTGTTGCGTCGTATTATTCGTCGCGCAGTTCGTCATGGTAACAAGCTGGGCGCTAATGACGCATTTTTCTACAAACTTGTGCCAACACTTATTAGCGTAATGGGCGATGCCGCCATTGGCTTAAAACAAACTCAAGCTATTGTTGAAAAAGCCTTAAAAGCGGAAGAGGAGCAGTTTGCTCGCACTCTTGAGCGCGGTTTAGTTATTTTAGATGGCGCGTTGAACAACTTGCAAGGTGATACCTTAGACGGCGACACCTTATTTAAACTGTATGACACCTATGGCTTCCCTGTTGATTTAACTGCAGATGTTTGTCGTGAACGTGATATTAACGTTGATGAAGCTGGCTTTGAGTCAGCAATGGCTGAACAAAGAAGCCGTGCACAAGCTGCAGGTAACTTTGGTGCTGATTATAATAGCCAATTAATTATCGACGCAGAAACCGCATTCAGTGGTTATACCGAGTTAACTGGTCAGCCTAATGTGATTGCTTTATATGTTGACGGTAAAGCGGTTGATACCGTGACAGCGGGTCAGGATGCCGTCGTAGTATTAGACAATACTCCATTTTATGCAGAATCTGGTGGGCAGGTTGGTGATAAAGGCCTGCTGACAGCAGATGGTGTAGTATTTACCGTTGCAGACACTCAAAAATTTGGTCCAGCTACAGGTCACCAAGGTCAACTAGCTCAAGGTCAGTTAGTGATCGGGCAACAGTTAACCGCGCAGGTCGATAAAAAGTTACGCCATCGTACGCAATTGAATCATTCTGTTACTCACTTATTGCATGCTGCATTACGTCAAGTGTTAGGCTCACATGTGTCTCAAAAGGGTTCACTTGTTAATCCTGAACGCTTACGCTTTGACTTTGCTCATTTTGAAGCGGTTAAGCCATCAGAATTGAAAGCTGTTGAAGATTTGGTTAACACCCAAATTCGTCGCAACCATGAACTTTGTACCGCCGAAATGGCCATTGATGAAGCCAAAGAAAAAGGTGCAATGGCATTATTTGGTGAGAAATACGATGACCAAGTACGTGTTGTCACTATGGGTGATTTCTCTATCGAACTGTGTGGTGGAACTCACGTTGGCCGCACTGGTGATATTGGTTTATTTAAAATTACTTCTGAGAATGGCATTGCCGCAGGAGTACGTCGTATTGAAGCTGTTACGGGTATTGCTGCAATGGCTTATATTGCCGAGCAGCAAGCCATGTTAGATGAAGCTGCACAACTACTTAAGTCCGATAGTGCTTCAGTTGTGGTCAAGTTAAAAGCTCAGCTAGATAAAGTGAAGCAATTAGAAAAAGATTTATCTCAATTAAAAGATAAGTTAGCTGCTGCGGCCAGTGCCGATATGGCAGGTGATGCGGTAGAAATTAATGGTGTTAAACTTTTAGTTAAACAGCTTGATGGTATTGACCCTGGTTCACTTCGTGGATTACAAGATGAGCTGAAGCAAAAGTTAAAATCTGCGATTATTGTGCTAGGTACTGCTAAAGACGGTAAAGTTAATTTAATTGCTGGTGTCAGCAACGATTTAACCAAAAAGGTCAAAGCGGGTGAGTTAGTTGCAATGGTTGCACAACATGTTGGCGGTAAGGGCGGTGGACGTCCTGATATGGCACAAGCTGGTGGAACTCAGCCTGAGAATTTAGCCGCAGCATTAGCCCTTGTAGAGCCCTGGGTAAACGAACGTTTAAGTTAATGAAATCTGTAGATTAGCGTTTTTTTTGGCAATTGAGTCATAAAGTCTAAGATATGCGACTTTATGACTTGAGTGCTATGAGTAGATTTGGCATAGTGAACTAACTTGCTAACAGTAAAAGCGTTTAAAGGGTTGCAAGCGTTGGGCAATGCTTACTATTGTACTTGTGTAGTACTTTAATATTGTATTGGTTTTCAATTCCTGTCGTTTTTGTTATTGGTTTGCCGTATTGGATTGTTTAGCTACTGAATCTTATATCGTGAATGTGATTAATTTACGGTTATTCTCGTTTTAAAAGACGACTAATCGTCAAGTTTTATGATTTCCTAAGAGAATTTGCTTTATAAACTGATGTATTCAGAAATTGATACTATGATTTTATGTAAAGCAGACCTTATAATGAGCGCATATTACGGATAAAGCGTGTTATGCAGATTGAACTTAAAGGAGCAATCGAATGCTAATTTTGACTCGTCGAGTAGGCGAAACATTAATGATCGGTGATGAAGTCACCGTTACTGTGCTAGGTGTTAAAGGTAATCAGGTACGTATTGGTGTAAATGCACCTAAAGAAGTATCTGTTCACCGTGAAGAGATCTACCAACGTATTCAATCTGAGAAGTCAGGAACCCCTTCTGAAGGTGGTAATTACTAATTTCGGCAGATTATGTCGATATCATTAAGCCAGCATTTGCTGGCTTTTTTGTTTTTTACATTACGGTATATTACCGTAATGCTTAATCAGTCCTTATTCGTTAAATTCTATTCGGCATTTTTACTGTCATCAAAAAGCTATTTGTGCGGTGAATTCAATCGAAAGACCAGCTAGTTAAGTGTGATTTCACGGGGTAGCCTCAAATTTAGACCCAAATTCAAATAATAACGGGTCAATTTGAATATGAGTGACCCGTTATTATTCTAAGGTTTATCGCTTGACCCATCTGTTATTCTGCGTTGAGGTTACATTAGCTGTAGCTTAGAGCACCTCACCGCTTCAATTTAAGCTTGTTAGTGTAAGTAGGACTATTTCCCTTTAAGTTGATGCAAGGTTGAAGTGAAATGAATGAGGCTCTCACAAGACGATTTCAGCACACTTATTAAGTTTGTTGAATGCATCTATAAGGGATTTGTCATTATATTTGTTATCCGTCTGATGCATTTAATTAAGTTAGTGTTGAATGATCACAGGATGCTACTTGTAGTTAACAATCAGTACTAAGCCATTTTCATTGAACGTATATTCATTTAAGTTTGGATAATTCAGCCTGATCCTAGCGTTGTAATTGTTGAACACTACAAATTCATCGTAAGCTCATGCAAGTCAAAGCAGATAAACATCCTCAAAATGGCTTTATGTTGTCATTTTCTATTACTTAATATGATGTGGAATTGTCATTGGGAGTATAAATTGTCCAATTGAGGAGGCTAGGTTGTTTAAATCAACGATGCCTTTAAAGATCCCTTTGGTGAAAAACCTTAAAACGCTTGTCGGATGAACTGAGGTTTAATGAGGTTATGTCTGTAAATTAAAAAGAATATTCATCAAAAAACGACTGTTTTCATCAAGATTTGAGTTTATTATCTCCAATGTGCTTAAAAACACTCCAAATGAAGTTAGGTTTCCTAAAAAGGGTTTGACTTATTTTCATCAAACAGTAATATGTGCGCCAAGAAACGGAGAGGTGGCCGAGTGGCCGAAGGCGCTCCCCTGCTAAGGGAGTATGGGCTTTAAATCCCATCGAGGGTTCGAATCCCTCCTTCTCCGCCATTCATTAAGTAACGTCGCGCACTTAACATGCAGACGATAGCAATATTTATGAATGGCTTGTTTTACCGATTT
>NZ_PJAP01000589.1:0-4059 GCF_002836795.1 Shewanella sp. 11B5
TTTAACGAATCGCACATGCAATACGAAGCTGACCGTAAAAATGATATTGCCGGTGAACCTAGCTTGTCAGAAATGACCGCCACTGCCATTAAGGTGCTTAATAATAACGATAAAGGATTCTTCTTAACGGTTGAATCTGGTCGTATTGACCATGCTCACCATGCCGGAAATGCTTACAACGCGCTAAATGACGCGATTGAGTTTGCTAAAGCAGTGCAAGTAGCGGTTGATGCAACAAGCCAAGAAGACACTTTAATTATTGTTACAGCTGATCACAGCCATGTATTTACCATTGCAGGCTACCCTAAACGCGGTAACCCAATCTTAGGTAAAGTGGTTGGTATTGGTGCAACTGAGCCAAGTTTAGCCTCAGACGATATGCCTTATACCACGGTAGGTTACACCAACGGCCTTGGCTTTAGAGACTTAGGGACAGAAACTGATGCCGATGCCAGTTATGCAGCGGCTGCGGTAACTGGCCGTGTTGACTTAACCGATATTGATACATCAACAGCAGGTTTCCACCAAGAGTCGCTAGTGCCACTAGGCAGTGAAACGCATGCAGGTGAAGACGTTGGCGTTTTTGCTGTAGGACCTGGCGCTCACTTAATTACAGGGACTAATGAGCAAAGCTTAATATTCCATGTAATGGATTACGCTGGCAACCTTTCTGGTGCAACTCAATAAAGACCGCTAAATAAGTCATCAATAAAGAATAGGGGTTCGCCCCTATTCTTTAACTTTTAGCTTCCACCTTGATACTTAATCAGCCAATAAGATGAAACACATGAAAACTCTATTGTTACTAACCGCTATTACTTTCCCGTTATTTGCTTCAGCAAGTGACACTTGCCAATCAACTACGCTTATGGCGACCTATAACATTGAACAAACGACTCGCGATGCAGCATCAAACAAACAAAACCAACTGGTACTATTAAGAGCCCAAAATTCTGTATTTCACATCAGCAATCAACAAGTAGCAACACAATGGACAACACTGCCACATAATCACATGAAAAAAACCTCATACTTTATTGATGACAAACGCGCCATTGAATATGAAGCAACCAAGACGATATCTAATCAAGCATGGCAATATCATGCACAATTATTGCACCCATTATTTCAAAAACAATCAACACTCATTGAAACGACTGGGCAAGGTTGAGATAAACTAGAACATTATCAACAACAAACAAATACAAAAACGGTTGATATATGGTGGTTTCCAGCAAAAAAACTAGTACAACGCATTAGTACTGTATTGTCAGATAAAGGTGAATCTGCAGATAAAGCCGTAAATTGGCAATTAACCGAAGTGACTTACGACAACAAAATGATTCAACAACAGTTAGATACATTCTCTACGTACCAATCTACCGACTTTGCTGATATTGGCGATAATGAATCTGACCCGTTTTTTAGAAAAATGATCAACTTAGGTTTTATTGAACACAGCGCTTCAGGATTTTATGACAGCGAAGGAAATTCATTATCGTCGGCACATCAGCATTAACATTGGCATTAGCCATCGTACTGATGAACTTATGGGCTTAAGCAATGCAAGCCGTTACATTTATCTCCGTTCTCCCCGCCTCTGTTTAAGACAAACAAAGTAATAACCATGCTATTAGTCTCGCCATCACAGGGAAGTGAAGCGTTACCCTTAATGAAGCTGATTCAACGTAACGCTGTAGCAAAGTGATGAGATAAGGCTTATATGCTTACATTTGGACAACACCAGTTAGACATTGTCCAAGGTTAATGAATAAGCAAATATAGACTCGTCATTGTCGGTGTCTGATGGGTAATCTTTATTACTGGATAGACATTATCATTGCATAGACATTATTTTTATCCAAAATAAATCAACACACTGTATTACACCTGCTGATGCTTTATTGTTTCTATCTGACGTTATCATCTGTCTAACGTTATCATCTGCCTAAAAATTGAATATTTCTCATTGATAGGTGTAAAATCAGTGAGTTAATGTTATTTTGCTTCGCACAAAGGATTTTCACCGTAAAAGCCAAACCAATTAAAAGGATGTTTCTAAGTATGAAAAACAATGGTACGAAAAACAAAATCATCGCGTTATCTCTTGCACTCGCTATTGCCCCTTCTATCTCTTATGCCCGCGACGATGTCGGCAGTTATTCGGTAGCAGATGCGCTGAGTACAGAACACGCAAAAAATAAACTTGGCAGCAATGTTGCGTTTTATTTTGGTGATCAGGCTTATTCAGAGCCAGTAAAAATTATCGGTGAATTCAGTGCTAACAAAAAGACCAATGCCTTTAACAAATCTGATATCGAAGCTTGCCATTGGGTGTTTTTATCGGCAATGATCGCGCTAAAAGAGCGAGCGGTTAAAGAAGGCGGTAATGCTGTCGTTGAAATCAAATCAAATTATAAAAACAATCTTACTAGTAGCAATGACACTTTCCAGTGCGGTGCTGGCAATATTGTTGCAGGCGTTGCACTAACCGGTAAAGTGGTTACGTTGTAATCCTCAATAGCCAAGCGCTCATTGAGTTAGCTTGGCAAATTCCAATCTCATGATTATTTGTGCTCAGATAACGTCAACGCCGTAAAATTACGGTATCCTTAGCCCAAATGTTCAACTGCAGCCCTTAAATGCCCACCAATATCATTACCATGTTCCCTGAGTCGTCCGATAAATCATCGACTCCCGCATCGATAAGCGCTGTAGAGCAACCTGCAGCTGTGACCTGTTCAAATTGCCAAGCCTGTTGTTGCCGCTTAGAAGTAATGTTAATAACCGAAACTGGTGTGCCTAAAGTGTATATAGCCAAAGATAATTGGGGCGGAGAAGTGATGCGCCGACTTGATGATGGTTGGTGTGCAGCGCTAGACCGAGACACGATGATGTGTTCGATTTACGAAGTTCGGCCGCTGATATGCCGTGAATTTGAAATGGCTGAATACGAATGTGTTTCTGAACGCGAAGCCTTTGGCATTTAACTGCCTAAGAATACGATGTTAAATGCAATGCTATTACATTTAACATCGACAAACGGCTTGATAATACCAAGCCGTTCCAAGGACTATAATCGGTTAGTTTGATGGCTGAAAAAGTGCATTAGGTAACTTCCAGCTAATGACTTTTTGTTGCCCCTGCCAATTTTCAATGGTTAACCAAGCCTTATGTTCTGCTGTTAATACTTCTGGTGCAATAGCATGAACTTCTTGTCCGTGCTGACTGCCGTGCAAGATACCTGCATCGCCCATTTGTAATGTTTCTAATGGTAGAGGCTCTGTGCCAATATTTAAATATGCTTGACGGATCTTGTTTACCTGCCCCTTACTAAACAATAATAAAAAATCCTTAGTGTAGGTACCATCGTGAAGATATGGCGGATCAAGATCATACGGCATAGGTGTTATTTCAAAAGCGCCAACCGCTTGAGTTTCCCATGCATCAGGGAATTGCGGGAATAGAGACTGATATAGAAAATAACAAACTAGCACTAGCACTAAGCCATTTATTTTATATTTGTCACGATTCCATATGGTGTTTTTAATGCGGGCCATTAGTTACCTTCCTGCTCGACAAGTTGTGGGTTGTGTATTGCCAACGGAGCATCTAGGTCGGTTCTGGCGGCTTTTACGGTTCGACTTCCCCACATTAAAAATCCTGTGATAGACATTCCCGTTAGAAAAATACCGAAGATAAACCAAATCACTTTGGTCCACAAACCACCTATTGTGCCGTAATGCAGTGGATCAGCAATATGCGATAGGGTTTGTAAGGTTGTCATTGCCGCTGGCGATCTTTCACTTTCAATAGTGCCGCTCCAGGGATTCACTGTCACACCATAAGCATACTGATCATAGAAAATATGATCTCCCTGGCCATACACTTTATAAGTATCTCGATTGTGCTCTGGAAGCATAATGTAGGTACTTTTAAAACCCGGGAATTTTTGCTCGGCTACTTGCAGCGCATTAGATAACGTATACGGTCTAATGGGAGCATCATTTGCTGATATAGGCACTTGGCTTGCTTCAATTAATGGCGCGTGTGGCTCCA
>NZ_PJAP01000590.1:0-3998 GCF_002836795.1 Shewanella sp. 11B5
ATGCTGAGCTATACCGACATAGTGACGCTAATCATGATGCCTCCTGAGACAACTTAAATGCCAAAGCGCGTTCATCATAATCAATACGTTCACCTGCCACTTCTTGATAGGTTTCATGACCTTTACCAGCAAGCAGTACAATATCGTTAACTTGTGCTAATGAAACAACATGGGTAATGGCTTCAATCCGGTCTACCTGGGTAAGCACCTTTTGAGGTTGACTAATACCCTGTAAAATATCGTTGATAATGGTTTGTGGATCTTCACTACGGGCATTGTCACTTGTGATCATCACTTTATCTGCATATTGCTCAGCGGCTTGTGCCATCAAAGGACGTTTGCCTTTGTCACGATCGCCACCGCAGCCGAATACACACCACAGTGTTCCTTTGCAGTGCAATTTTAATGCTTTTAACGCTTGCTCAATTGCATCTGGAGTATGGGCATAGTCAACAACCAAAGTCGCGCTTTTAGTAGATGAAAAACGCTCCATACGACCCGCAACAGGAACCAACAACGGCAGCACCGCCAAAATAGATGCCATTGGCTTGCCCTGTAAATACAAAACAGCTATTGCTGCCACGAGGTTAGACAAGTTAAATGCACCTAATAGCGGCGAGTTAAGCTGCACACTTACTGACTTTTCACTATCAATTTCGACAAAATGCAATGTCGCGGTGACACCTGCATCATGATATTCAATGGCATCACAGTAAAAGTCGGCAGCAGAATTCCCTTTAATGCTGAATGATTTATTCTTTTCATTCGCAAGTTGGGTCAACCATTTCTCGCCCACGGCATCATCAATATTAATCACACCATGTTTTACACTAGGAAATTGAAATAAGCGTTTTTTAGCCGCAGCGTAAGAATCCATATCACCGTGATAATCTAGATGATCGCGGCTTAAATTAGTAAACACTGCTATCTCAAATGGTGCCGCTTCTACTCGTCCTTGTACTAAACCATGGCTAGACACTTCCATAGCACACAATTCAGCGCCTTTAGCAGCAAACTCACTAAGCTGGCGCATAACCGTTATGGCATCAGCAGTCGTATTGCCGCTATCCACAAGTTGGCCCCACAAACCATTTCCTAATGTGCCCATTACAGCGGCTTGATGTCCGAGTAAATAGACAATTTGAGCAATAATTTGGCTTACAGATGTTTTGCCATTGGTACCGGTGATTCCAATTAAAGATAACGATTGGCTATTGGATAAGTAAAACTGTGCGGCTACGGCCGATAATTGGCGGCCTAGTTGGCAAAAAAACACTAATGGCACAGTATATTGAAGACGATCGACTATGCCATGTTCATCTGGATTATCGGTATGGATCAGTATCGCCGTTGCTCCAGCATCAATCGCTTGAGGAATAAATGCTCGACCATCGACTTTATGACCTGGTAATGCCACAAATAAACCACCACGTTCAACGTCACGGCTGTCTAGCGTTAATCCATTAACGGATTCGCGACCAGAGTAATGGAACCACGGCGCTAATAAATCATTTAATAACATTATTTTGCGCTCCTCGCGCAGTGGCCAAATTAACAGCCTCCTGCTCTGAAATTGGTTCTACATTAAGCATTTGCAAGGCACCAGACATAATTTTGGCAAAAGCAGGGCCGGAAACATCACCACCGTAATATTTGTCGCCTTTGGGTTCGTTAATCACAACTGAAATAGCCAAACGAGGATTATGAACGGGAGCTACCCCAGCAAATAAAGCAACGTAATCATCGCCATAACCACCGGCAACGGCTTTACGACTTGTACCTGACTTACCAGCAACGGGGTAGCCATCAATGTGTGCTTTGGTTCCTGTGCCTCCCGTTTCAGTTACCCCAACGAGCATTTCCATTACGTCATAGGCAACTTTATTCGAAATGACTTGCTCGCCTTTTGGCGGCTGTCTCAGTTTTAAAATTGACACAGGATAGAGTATTCCACCACTGCCTAACGTGGCGTACATACGTGCTATTTGTAACGGTGTCGCAGTAAGACCATAACCAAAAGATAAAGTGGCGCGTTCAAAGTCAGACCAACGATGACGATTATGAATTAACCCAGCACTTTCACCGGTTAAATTAATTCCCGTATAATTGCCTAATCCCATGGATTGGTATGTACCGAGTAATTGTTCAACGGGCATAGACAAGGACAGCTTACTAATTCCCACATTACTCGATTTAACCAAAATTTTGGCTAATGTCATGTCACCATAGTTACTCGAATCGCGAACTTGACGCCCACCAATTCGCATCCACCCTGGCGATGTCGATATCAATTCATTTACTTTCACAGTGCCGGAATCAAGAGCCGCGGCAACAACAAAAGGCTTAATCGTAGACCCTGGTTCGAATGTGTCAGTTAAGGCACGATTACGCATACGATGAGGCTGTAAATTATCTCGGGCATTGGGATTATATGAAGGAGTATTCACCATCGCTAATACTTCGCCCGTAGTCACATCGATAACCACCACAGACCCAGACGTCGCTTGGTATACTTCTGTCGCACGTTTCAATTCACGATATGCCAACTGCTGAATACGTTGATCGATACTGAGCACTAAATCGTTAGAACTTTCGCCTTCTTGCACGATATCCAAACGTTCAACCACACTGCCATCGCGAGCTTTACGTACTTTTTGCTTTGAGGGCGTTCCTGTTAACCAGGTATTATAAGTATTTTCAATGCCTTCAATGCCCACATCATCGATATTAGTGATACCAATTAACTGTGCAGCCGTTTCACCAGCAGGATAGTAACGACGGGATTCTGATTTAAGGTAAATACCACCAATTTTAAGCTGCTCAATATAGTCAGCAACAGCAGAGGTCACTTGACGTTTAAGATATACAAAGCGTTTTTTAGGATTGTTTTTGACTTTTCTGACCAATTCGTCGACAGGTTCTTGCAGAACATCTGCAAGGGCTTGCCAACGTCGCATGTCTTTAAATGCATCTTGATCATGGGCATGTTTAGGATCAGCCCACACAGCACGCACAGGTACACTAACCGCGAGCATATCGCCATTACGATCGGTGATTAAGCCTCGCTGAACTTGATTACTAGTTGTGCGCAGTGTGCGCATATCACTTTCGTGACGCAGTTTATCGGGCTCAATAATTTGAATATAGGCCGCACGCGCAACTAGACTGCAAAATAACAACAAAACGAACCCCACCACAACGTATAAACGCCATGGAATAAGTTCGTGACCTAATTTTTGCTTTGCTTGTCTAGCCATATTCCCTATGCTCACTGGACTCGAATGATAACTTCCTCCTTAGGAAGCGGCCGAGACATATTTAATTCTTTGGTTGCCATCCGAGTCACACGACTGTGCTCTGATTGCGATTGTTCTTCTAATAATAAGTTTCGCCACTCAATATCTAAGCGATCTTGCTCTTGCAGAAGTTGATCCCATTGAGTAATCAACTTACGTGTTACATGGCTGGTATAAACGACGGCGACACCATTTAAAACAACCAGTAAACTCAGTAGCAATACCCACTTATGGTGCCAAATGTCATGTAACACAATCCGAGGCAAATTTAATGGTGATTGGCTCACATTACCCTCAGTGGTTAATAATCTAGACGTTCGGCAACTCGTAATACTGAGCTACGCGCACGTGGATTAAGCTCTAATTCAGCATCAGAAGGCTTTAATGCCTTACTAACCGCCTTTAATTTACGCGATTTATTAAGCTCTGCTTCCATGATAGGCAATCCATGTGGCACGCTTTCACCTTGACTATGGCGGCGAATAAAACGCTTAACCATACGATCTTCCAACGAATGGAAACTGATCACCGATAAACGCCCTTGTGGTGCTAACACTGCTAATGCGCCTTCAAGTGCTTGATCGATTTGTTCTAATTCACTGTTAATATAAATACGAATAGCCTGAAAAACCCGTGTTGCGGGATGCTTATTGCGCTCTTTGTTTTTAGTAATACGCGCGATTAAATCAGCTAAATCTTTAG
>NZ_PJAP01000591.1:0-3975 GCF_002836795.1 Shewanella sp. 11B5
AGATATCTTCAATCTCTATGTCACACTGGAATTACTGGGATTAACGGCAGTGGCCCTTGTGGCATTAGCAGGTGGCGCCGACGCCTTGATTGCAGCAATGCGTTATCTATTGGTAAGCCTACTGGGCTCCTTGTTCTATCTGTTGGGCGTTGCCCTTACCTACCACAGTGTTGGTAGTCTGGACATTGCAATACTAGCACAACGAGTAGAACCGTCACCTGCGATGTGGGCGGCGGTGGGATTGATAAGTACCGGCCTACTGCTCAAAACAGCGCTTTTCCCAATGCATTTTTGGTTACCGCCCGCCCATGCTTCAGCCCCAGCCCCCGTGAGCGCGCTTATGTCCGCATTGGTGGTCAAAGCTTCCTTCTATATTCTGCTACGCATGTGGCTGGAGTTCTTTCAAACGCAGGATGGTGCATTTGCCAATTTACTCGGATTGCTCGGCGCGTTAGCGGTCCTTTGGGGCGGAATTCAAGCACTGCGCCAAACACGGCTAAAATTACTTATTGCCTACTCGACAGTATCGCAACTGGGCTATCTGTTTCTGGCTTTTCCGTTGGGGACTAGTCTTGCCTGGAAGGGAGCACTATATATGTTATTTTCCCATGCTATGGCTAAGGCGGCGATGTTCATGGCGGCGGGTAATATTCAGTGTTTTGCGGGACATGACCGCATAGCGGAGCTCGGCTCAATAACCCAACGTCTGCCGCTGACATTGACGGCATTCGCCCTAGCGGGTATCAGCCTTATGGGGCTACCGCCCAGCGGTGGATTCATTGGCAAGTGGTTATTACTGCAGGCATCAATAGAATCCGGACAGTGGTGGTGGGGAATTATTCTGCTCCTTGGTGGATTTCTGGCCGCTGGCTATGTATTCAAAGTCATTGCTCATGTGTTTACTCATGACGAACCAACAAGCCGAACGGTAACATTACCGGCCACGATGGAGTGGAGCGCTTTGGGGTTGGCTTTAATAGCAGTGCTCTTGGGCTTGTTCACATACTGGCCGCTGGCAATGTTAGAAATGGGTTCCCCCTTTGGCACAGGACATAGCTGATGAATTGGAGTACGGCTCTACCCTTGTTGATCCTCACCAGCTCTTTCTTGCCGGGGCTGATAATTTTCTGCTTGCCCGAGGATCGTGTCGTCACCCGCACAATGCTTAATCTGGCAGGTGCGCTATTTAAGATTGTGCTGGTCGGGGGAATGTTTTGGGGCATATTACATGGCTATCATTTTGAGGCTCGTCTAACCCTCTTACCAGGACTCGATTTGGTTCTGCGTTCTGGCCCATTGGCGATGCTTTTCGTGACACTTTCTTCCGGACTGTGGCTGGTCACTACCGTTTATGCCGTTGGATATCTGGAGGGTTCACCTCATCGCAGCCGCTTTTTTGGCTTCTTCAGTCTGTGTGTTACTGCCACGACAGGTGTTGCCCTTGCGGGGAATTTGATTACCTTCCTGCTATTTTATGAACTACTTACTCTTTGCACTTACCCACTGATCGTACACCGCGGAACCGAAATCGCACGCCAGGCCGGCAGAAATTACCTTATCTACACTATCATCGGAGGCGCATTGCTACTGCTGTCTTCTGTGTGGTTGTATACGCTTGCCGGCACTCTGGAGTTCACCAACCGCGGTTTTTTGTCCGGTCTTGATGCCTCTTTGCACCCAACGCTGATGATAATCTTCTGCTTGTTGATTGCCGGATTGGGGGTAAAAGCGGCTTTGGTCCCCCTACATGGCTGGTTACCGCAGGCCATGGTTGCCCCAGCGCCTGTAAGTGCACTGCTGCACGCCGTGGCAGTGGTAAAGGCGGGCGCATTCGGCATAATACGGGTTGTTTACGATGTGTATGGCATTGAGTTTGCCAACAGTTTGGGGCTAACCTTACCCCTAGCAATACTGGCTGCTGTGACCATAATTTATGGCTCGCTGCGCGCCTTATTTCAGGACGAACTTAAACGTCGACTCGCATTTTCTACAGTCAGCCAAGTGTCCTATATAGTGCTAGGCATAGCGCTTGCCAGTCCTATCGCGACGCTGGGAGGACTGATCCACCTGGTGCATCAGGGAGTGCAAAAAATCACCCTTTTTATGTGCGCAGGTAACCTCGCCGAGACCCTAGGGATTCATAAAATCAGCGAGATGAACGGGGTCGGACGTCGGATGCCTTGGACCATGGCGGCATTCACCATTGGCGCCTTCGGTATGATAGGTGCCCCGCCGCTCGCAGGTTTTTTTAGCAAATGGTATCTAGGACTGGGGGCATTGGACGCAGGACAGGGCTGGGTGATATATGTTCTGGCGGTAAGTAGTGCCCTCAATGCCGCCTACTTTTTACCCATATTGTATACTGCTTGGTTTAAGGCCCCTCCCGATAGCTGGCCGGCCGAACGATCTTTTGGAAACAAAGAGACGGCTTGGACATTACTTGTCCCCCCCATAGTTACTGCACTGTTGACATTGGCTTTGGGGCTTTTGGCATTTGCACCGTTTAACCTATTGGAATGGACTCGATTAATTGTGAGTCGAGGATTTGCCTAATGAACGCCATAGTGAGTGTATCCCTACTTTTATCAGCACTAGGCCTGCCGCTGCTGTTGGCGTTCCCTGCACTGCATACTCACCTACCCAGACCGATACATATGGCGCTGTTGCCAGCTGCTACGCTTGTGTTTATTCCTGTGGATTTTGCTATTGAACTGCCCTGGTTTTGGCTGGGCGCTGGGTTGGGTATCGACGCGCTATCCCGCTGGTGGCTGGCTATGTCGGTGGTGGTGTGGGGCGTTGGAGCAGCCTTTGTGCCTACTCCAGCCAAACGTGACGGCTATAATCCACAGACTAGCTTACTGCTATTATTTCTAGTGGGGCAGATTGGCGCAGTGCTGGCAACGGATATGATTGTCTTCTTCAGCTTTACGACTCTGATGAGCTACGCGTGTATTGGCCTCTTGCTTACTCATGGTGACGAAACTACTCGCCGCGCTGGGCGGATATATCTGGTGCTACTGATCCTAGCAGACATCCTACTATTCGAGGCCGTGATGATGGCCACCGCTACAACAAAATATCTGGACTTCGCTACCCTAACCAAAGCAATGACGCTATCAGAGTCATCATCTTTTTATCTGTCGATGGTAATTGTCGGTATCGCCCTCAAGGTAGGAGTGTGGCCATTACATCGATGGCTATCTTTGTCTTATTACTCGGTTCGGCCGGCGATGGCGCTGCTGTTGTGGCTAGGCCCCGTCACCACGGGCTTGCTTTGTGGCCTGCGTTGGTTGCCGTTGGGTGAACTTGCCGCACCCATGGCTGGAGCTGTGCTGCTAGCGATCGGCTTTGCGACAATCTTTTATGCCATGCTGTCAGTTTCGCGGGTTCAATGGAAACAGCGACTTATCTGTGTTTTCTTCATTGCGACGGGAAGCTTTGTTATAGGCTTGGGGACGGGGCTGATCAAACCTGCCCTATGGAATCAATATGGAGACTCAGCCCATGTCTTCATTGCCTATCTAGGATGGGGGCTGGCATTGATGACCGCAGGGCTTGAGTGGTTCAAGGATGAAGGGGAAACATCCGGATCGAGCAATGAGAACCTGACGGAATTGTCTGTAGAGCGTTGGTTTGATGCCTTCATTCGTTGGGGAGGGAGGATGGGAAACGAGACTTTGCCAGAACTTCGCTCTTCATGGTTTGCCAGATGTAAGGGACTCTGGCAAAAGCGAGGATGCCAGAACACGTTCGGCACCGGTGAATACTTTTTGCAGCGTTGGTCAATTGCGACCACTCTATTTATACTCTTAGTTATTGTGACTCTGGTTCTTTTGCTGCTGGATGCTATGTAGACTCAGTAAGACAAGTTACTTAATAGAACATAATAAAATTGGATTAGAACCTGAAGTATCCCTACGAATTTAATAACTAGCTTGTGGATCCTTGATTAAATCTTGCATCATCTTAACTCCT
>NZ_PJAP01000592.1:0-3974 GCF_002836795.1 Shewanella sp. 11B5
TGTCTAAAGAAAATTTCTTTAAAACAGGATTACCCTTACTAATCAGGCAGCTAAAATCATCACTCCACAATATTTTTTGATGAAATGATTGCGGAATACTGTCAAAACGGTTGATCACCATATCGACTCTTCCTTGTTCTACATCAGGGAAACTGACATCACTTGGGGTCATGATATCTAAAATAATGTTGGGTGCTTGAGTACGAAGCTTAGCAATGAGCGGCGGAATTAATGTCGCTTCAGCATAATCACTTGCCATAACACGGAAGACTTTATCACTTTCTAGTGGATCAAAATTGGCGCGCGGTTGTACAGCTTTTTCCAGCCCAATAATCAGCTCACTGATAATGGGTTGTAATTCATTTGCACGTTCGGTCGGTGTCATGCCCTGACTCGTGCGAATAAGTAAGGGATCATCAAACAAGTTTCGTAAGCGTTTTAGGCCGTTACTCATTGCAGGCTGGCTGATCCCAAGCTGGTCTGCCGCTTTAGTAACATTTCTTTCACGTAGTAAAACATCTAAATAAACAAGGAGGTTCAAGTCGATACGAGATACATTCATATGGTGAATACCGAAGATAGTAAGCATAAATTAGGTTTATTTAACCAAATCTAGCTATTATTTTCAACGTAATCAATTGCCGCTAATCTATTTGTTAAGGAATAAACACATGACTCACTACAAAAATAATATCGATGAAGCTGCCACCTTGATTAATTCGGAAGGTAGTGCATGGAATGCCATCAACCCAGAGTCAGTCGCTCGTATGCGTCTACAAAATCGTTTTAAGACTGGGTTAGACATCGCAAAGTACACTGCCAAGATCATGCGTGAAGACATGGACAACTACGACAAGGACTCATCGCAGTACACTCAGTCTTTAGGTTGCTGGCATGGTTTTATCGCCCAACAAAAAATGATTTCGATTAAAAAACACCTTTTAACCACCAAGCGTCGTTACCTATATCTTTCAGGTTGGATGGTAGCTGCACTGCGTAGTGAGTTTGGTCCATTACCAGACCAATCTATGCATGAAAAAACCTCTGTTGCTGCGTTGATTAAAGAGTTATACACCTTCCTACGTCAAGCTGATGCTCGTGAACTAGGTGGTCTATTCCGCGAATTAGATAGTGCCAAAGAGTCAGATAAAGCTGCGATTCAACACAAAATTGAAAACTTCGAAACCCACGTTGTACCTATTATTGCCGACATTGATGCCGGTTTTGGTAACGAAGAAGCCACTTACTTAATGGCAAAACAGATGATTGAAGCCGGTGCTTGTTGTATTCAATTAGAAAACCAAGTGTCAGATGTAAAACAGTGTGGCCACCAAGACGGTAAAGTCACCGTGCCACATGTTGAATTTTTAGCAAAAATTAATGCGGTTCGTTATGCATTTTTAGAGCTAGGTATCGATGACGGTGTGATTGTTGCGCGTACCGATTCATTAGGTGCAGGCTTAACTCAAAAAATTGCTGTCACTAAAGAAGCTGGCGATCTAGGCGATTTATACAATAGCTTCCTTGAAGTTGAAGCCGTTGATGCAGCAAAACTTGAAAATGGTGATGTGGTATTCAAGCAAGGTGGCAAACTGGTGAAACCGGCTCGTCTACCAAATGGCTTATTTAAGTTCCGTGCTGGTACGGGTGAAGAACGTTGTGTACTTGATTGTATTACCTCATTGCAAAATGGCGCTGATTTATTGTGGATTGAAACTGAAAAGCCTCATGTATCTCAAATCGGTGGCATGGTTAACGAAATCCGTAAAGTTGTTCCTAATGCCAAGCTTGTGTATAACAACTCGCCATCGTTTAACTGGACGCTTAACTTCCGTCAGCAAGTATTTGATGCGATGCAAAAAGCAGGACAAGACGTTTCAGCTTACGACCGCGCGCAATTAATGAGTGTTGATTACGATGGCACTGAGCTTGCTATCCAAGCTGATGAAAAAATTCGTACTTTCCAATCTGACTCGGCCCGTGAAGCAGGTATTTTCCATCACCTTATTACACTACCGACTTACCATACAGCAGCATTATCTACCGATAACTTGGCTAAAGAATACTTCGGTGACCAAGGCATGTTGGGTTATGTTGCCAATGTTCAACGTAAGGAAATCCGTCAAGGTATCGCCTGTGTTAAACATCAAAACATGGCTGGTTCAGATATGGGTGATGCACATAAAGAGTACTTCTCTGGTGACCAAGCGCTTAAAGCGTCTGGTAAAGACAACACAATGAACCAGTTCTAAGACCGCTTTTATAGTCTGATTTTATAACTGCTTTTATTAACAGTTTTATAGACTGATTTTGTAAACTGCTTGTGTAGAAAGTGACTTACCCAAATAGTGACTAGCTTAAGCGATGTTTTTGAAGTGAACATGACTAACAGCGAAAACTAAACCAAAAAGGCCTGCTTAAAATAAGCAGGCCTTTTTATGTTTCACATTAGGATAAACGTTAGGGTAAATTGGTCACTGTGTCGCTAACTCACTAACGAAGCTGACTCTGCGCTTCCTTTACCGCACCCCATTAAGATACACACTGATACAAACCATTATTCTGCAATGATATTTTTGACTACAGCAACAGCCCATTTCGCTCAATTGCGACGCTTAACGATTGATGAAAATTTCCACTTACAATATTGCCAAACTCGGAGTATATTAATCCAGCAGATTCATGGATTTAGAATTGCGACCAATTACTTAGGTCACACCACGCGCAAGGACGACAATGACAAGCTTCATCTCCAGTTTATTATCAGTAGGCATTCTTCTTTCGAGTATGTTTGTCACCCTTGGGGTGATGTTTGTATTGCTCAAACATCGCGACAGAACTGTTAAATTACCCGTCGATCGCGAACAACTTCAACGAATTCCCGCTTTTGGCTTACAGCAAGAGATACAAGACCTCCAAATCAATTTAATCGCCAGTATGCTAATGGGCGTATTGGTTGTGTGTCTGCCATTTGCCATTAACAGCATTCAAGCACATATTATCGTCGGTAAATTCCCTTGGCTATTTGCCATAACCTCAATTATTGGATTAACTTATTGCGGTTATAAAACGTGGAAAAACTTTTCCAAATTCACCAAATTACGCCTAGGCCACACCGCAGAAATCGCCACTGCCAATGAGCTAATCGGCTTACAAGCTTTGGGCTATCAAGTGTTTCACGACATACAAGCCGACGGCTTTAACATCGACCATTTAGCCATAGGTAAAAATGGCGTATTCGCCATCGAAACCAAAGGCCGCCACAAGCGCAAACGCGACAGTAAATCGACTAGCGCGACCCAAGGTAAAGACTACCAACTATTTTATAAAGATGGCCGCTTATGCTTCCCATCGTGGACTGAAACCAAGCCAATAGAACAAGCAACCCGACAAGCCACTTGGGTCAGCCAATGGCTCACCAAAGCTACCGGCCAGCAAGTGTTCTCCAGCCCAGTATTAGTATTCCCCGGCTGGTACGTCACCAGCCAAACTCGGCCACCGTTCCCCATCTTAAATCATAAGCAGTTGATCAAAACCATACCAGCCGTCCGAACCCAAACACTCAGCCAACAACAAGTCGACGCTATTGTGTATCAAGTGGCGCAGAGATGTTTGAGTAAGAGTGAGGTAGGGAAATGATGGAGCGCAAAGCAATTTATTTACCCAACTATTAAAACACAAAATTAACGGTAAAAAGCGTATTGATGTTGTTAGATAATCTTAACTCTAACCACTTATTCCAAGCAGCTTGACGAACTGGTGCACTAAGGAAAATTCATGAAGTTAAAACTAGAACTAGCCAACTGCTATGGTATTAATCGACTATCAAAAGAACTAGACTTTACTAAAACTGCAACAAACTCCGGAGTTAACTCGTTATATGCGGCTAACGGAACTCTGAAAACATCGTTAGCGAAAACCTTTAAAGACATTGAGACAAGCAGTCACACGCAAGATCTGATTTTTCCAGATAG
>NZ_PJAP01000593.1:0-3969 GCF_002836795.1 Shewanella sp. 11B5
TAAAAATTATATTGTGGCTACGCCAACGAGCCGCTTACAAGAGTAAGCTTCAATATTCTGTTAATTAATGTTTATCCGATCAAGCTGCTGCTACACAGTTTCGCCCGCCAGACTTTGCCGAATATAAGGCTTTGTCTGCGCGGTCAAGTAAGCTGTGGGCTGAATCTTCTAGCCTGTACTGAGCTACACCTAAGCTGATTGTTAGCTCCATTCCTTTAATATTTTGCATGGCAATATATAGCCTTAACCTTTCGGTTAACTCAATCGCATCAGCTAATGTCGTGTTGGGTAACACCACCACAAATTCTTCGCCGCCCCAGCGTGCTAATAAGTCGTCGTTACGCATTTGGTTTTGCAATAACTGCGCGAGTTGGCATAGCACTTTGTCTCCGATTAAATGGCCGTGATTATCATTAATTTGCTTAAAATGATCGATGTCGATAATCGCCACAGAAATAGGGTATTGAGTGACGGCTTGTTTACTGAGTAAATCTTGAGTGGTTTGATGGTTTGTCAGTGGATGGTCATCGGCATAAGGCTGGTAAATAATCGGTGCTTCGTCTGTTTGTTTTATCGCGTTAGTAGTCTCTGTTGTCATAGAGGTATTAGCTGCTGGTGTGGTCAGCAGTGTATCAAGCGCGAAATCGAGTTTTTCACGGTTATATAGTCCGGTGAGTTTATCGGTTTCAGCCATTTTTTGAATTTCTAAATTACGTAATGCCAGTTTTTTATAAGCGGAAAAGCGGGTTTTTTCGTAAAACCTAAACAGTAAAATTTGCGCAATACACACTTCAATAACGTTGAATAATGAACCTTTGCTAAACGTCACAGGTTGAGGATTCTGCGTTTGCAGGTAAACGAGAAAAGCACACACACTAAAGCAGATACATGAAATAAATGTGCCCCAGGTTCGTCCGATAAGAAAAAATGAAAAAGGCGGAATAAGCGTCGCCCAAAACAGTGAATGAGAATATCCCTTGGTCGATATCACAAATAACATAATCAAACTGGCTACCATGAGAGTAACAGCCCATGCGGTTATCTTTACATGTCCCGTACTGCGAAATCGATAGTAAATGCCCAATGAAATAACTAAGCCTGAACCGTCGAGTAAGGCATATTGATAACCTTCAAAATAGAACAAGTTGATCAGAGTCAGAATGAGAAAGTAACTCGTGGTAATGAGTAACGAATGCTCGATTAAACGGATACGCCAATAATCAGGGTGATCAGGCGGATACTGAGAGAATTGTTTGTACCAATATTTAATCATAAGCATTTTCCGAAGTGACATTAAGTGAACGTTAATCTTTGTAACTTGATCACCGTATCATTCAATCCTTGAAAAGTGATACTTCAGCATAGGTAAAATATTAAAAAATAACCGTCTATTTAGACGGTTATTTTAAGGTATAGGTATGACAGGAAGATTATTATTTATAGTTTTGTTTCAATTAGCTTAAGAATGTCAAAACAGGCGCCCATGGTATGATAATCAGTGTTGCCGAATGGACTTTTTAGGTTATCTATCTTTTGGTTGTCTTGAGTTAACATGCTAAACCCTGCACCGGATCGATGAGCGACCAAGTGTTGCTACGTGCAATGCCAAATTTTGTCAAATGGGTATTTAACAGTGGCTTTTAAACTGTGGTTTTCAAACTTTGGTTATTTAACTGAAAGTACCTAGCAAAGAGTATTTGACTAGAAGCATTGAGCTAGCAGTATTGAATTAGACGTTTTGCGCTATAAGTATTGAGGTAAGAGTACCAAAGTCGCTTGTTGTGAATAATCAGCTTCATAATTGATTGTTATTATTTGCACTCAAGTTGTCATTACAAGCACTGATATGCCGCCCTACAAGTGATTTTAACTTATACGCCAAACTTGAAGCATATAGTTTGGCAACGTATCATGCGCTTTTTATTGCGATGAGCCCTTCCATAATGCGCCACTTAACCACTCGTTATCATTCCGACACCCCAGCAGATTTTGTTGCCGCAAATCACCAAACGATGCTAACGCGGCTTGCTGCTCGTGCCATTGTGATGCGTAATAATCAAATATTAATGCTTTACACCCAACGTTATCATGACTATTCATTGCCTGGTGGTGGCGTTGATGTAGGTGAGGAGATAGAGCAAGGGCTGATCCGTGAGTTACAAGAAGAAACTGGCGCTCAACAAATTCGCAATATTAATCCATTCGGCTTATATGAAGAATATCGCCCTTGGCAACGAGATGGTTATACATCGGTTAATATGCTGTCTTATTGTTTCACTTGTGATGTTGACAGCCAGCTGGGGGAAACCCAATTTGAAGCTCACGAAATTAATAACGGCATGATACCAGTATGGATTGATATCGATGAGGCTATTGGGCATAACCTTGACACTATCGCCAACAGCAGCAAAAAAGGCTTATCGATTGAACGAGAAACCTTTTTGCTGAAATTGATTAAACAAGAGTTACTGAGCTAGCCTTAAGCCATTGTGGCTTAGCAAAGTAGCATATGGCTATGTTGTATTGTCAGGCTGATGTTATTAGCATCAACTCAGGCTCACAGCTCCGTTAGCCTATAGACAATTCTTTGGCTCTTGTCGTTGCGCACGCCATTGCGCTGGCAACTAGCTCATCAAGATCACCATCCTGAAATGCCAATATTGCCTGTTCCGTCGTGCCTTTAGGTGAGGTCACCTGGTGACGTAAACTTGCCAAATTATGCTGACTGTTCATCGCCATTGATATAGCTCCCATGGCACTCTGCAGCACAGCTTTAGCGGCTATTTCTGGCGGCAATCCTTGTTCAATTGCAGCTTTTTCCATGGCTTCTAAAAATAAGAATAAATACGCCGGTGAGCTACCCGCAGCCGCCACGATGGTCGACATTTGGCTTTCTTCTTTTAACCATACGGTTTCACCTACAGCGCGCATGAGTCTTTCTGCTAGCGCAATGTCATTAGCGTGAGTGTCTGGGCCTGCATATAAACCTGTTAATCCTTCACCAATGGCGGTCGGTAAGTTTGGCATGGCGCAAATGACTTTAGGCGAAAAATGCAGTTTTTGGCGGAGTGTTGCATGTTTGACACCCGCGGCAATCGAGATAACGAGTTTACGGTTATCGTACTGCATAACTTCACTCAACTGCTCACACACTACAGGTACTACAAAAGGCTTAACGGCAACAATGATGACATCAGCAAACGCAACGGCAGCGGTGTTGTCTTGATGTACTTTAACATTGAATTTATCGATCAAGTCGTGTCGGGTGGTTTGGCTGGGGGCGCACACTAGAATATTGGCACTGTTATGACCTTGTTTAAGTAGGCCGCTGATTATGGCTCTTGCCATGTTGCCACCACCGATAAAGGCGATACAGGTATTGGGATCTAATGATTCATGTTGAGAGATGACAACCTCCGAAAATGTCGCTAAAAAAGAAAAGGCCACGCTTTCGCTTGGCCTTTGAATTGTGGTACCTGTTTAATTATGCGCGAACTTGACCTACACCGCTGACTAAGTATTTCTCAGTGGTAAGTGACTCAAGGCCCATAGGTCCGTAGGCATGTAATTTGCTCGTGGCAATACCAATTTCAGCACCTAAACCGAGCTCGCTACCATCAGAAAAACGAGACGATGCATTAACCATTACTACCGAGGCATCCACGGTACGTTGAAAACGCGTAGCCGTTAATTCATTTTGGGTACAAATCACTTCAGTATGATGGCTACCAAAGCGGCGAATATGATTGATCGCATGGTCAAAATCAGTGACTTGGCGAATGGCTATTTCTAAATCCAAATATTCTTGGCCGAAATCATCATCGCTAATAACGTTAGCATGCTCAAAGTATTGCTGGGCATTTTTGCTGACATTAATACGCACTTTATGTGCAGCAAGTTGGGCTGCCACTTTAGGTAAAAATTCTGCTGCTACATCTTGATGTACCAGTAATCCCTCTAGAGCATTAC
>NZ_PJAP01000594.1:0-3967 GCF_002836795.1 Shewanella sp. 11B5
TTTCGGCCAATTAATAATTTATAACCCATTTCGGTACGATCTTTAAGGTTCACATCGACTATAAATTCGTGACGAGGCTCACCAACACTTAACCTCACCATATAACGTCTTTCTGTACCTTGTGCATTACGAATTAACGATGTACCCCTAATTTTGGTGCGTACATCGGCTTTTTCGCCTTTTTCATTCGCTGTAGTAAACGTAATCATCTTACCGATGTTATTTTCAATGTTCACTTTGTCCTCATTTTCGACTCGAATGTTCACAGCGTGTAATGAGTTTTCTACGGCACCTGTGTCGATACGCGTGTTGTACATTAAGCCAGTTTGTTTAATGCTTAACTCGGCTAAAGGACCTATGGTCTTTTTGTCAGATACGTCCACAATGTAATTGTGCTTTAAAAAATTACGTCCGATGAGTAGTTTGTAATTCATGTGGCTTCGGTCGCGTAAATTAACATGAATATCATGCAACTCACTGGGAAAACCGACATCAAGCTTCACCATATAACGGGTTTCAATACCTTGAGAATTCTTCACCCTTGAAGTACTAACAATTTCGGCTTGAATGCGTTTTTTCTCACCGCGTTCATTTTCAGTGGTGAATTCGACAATTTTGCCAACATTGCTTTTCATTTTTTTAGATGCACCGCCAATGATTTCTAAATCGACAGCATGCAGTGAAGTATTTACGGCACCTGTATCAATGCGGGCATTATATTGTAGTCCTGACTTAGCGACGGTCATGGTTTCAACTTGACTTAAAACGGTTTTATTACTCGCAAAAACAGATATAGAAAGCAAACACAGCAGAGTCGAAATCACAATTCTTTTAAACATGGTCAATCCCAAAAAATCTACAAATCGCTTTATTAGCGGCCAGTTGTAATACGTTTATTGCAATAAATGATCAACTTCTTGATCGAATAAATTTTTAATCAGTCCAGAAAATTCAGTAATAAAGATACTCTGTTCAGGGGTGGCTTGTTGATTGGAGACAGAGGCTAAAATCTCTTCTAAATCATATACAATTGCGTCAATTTCGCGGATCACCATATTACGCTGTGCGAATGATAATTGCGGGTTTTGACCACATACCATAATGATCTGAGCAGATAACTGCTCTTCAAACAGTTCCATGACGGTTTCCGTTGCAGCGGCATTATTCTGGGACGACTCAAACAGCCCTAAATGTTCAGTTAAATACTGAATTAAATGCATGTATCCGTCTTTGTCAGTAACCATTTTATACCACCCTTATTAAAAACTTCTTAACAACAAATGGCTCTCAACCTGATGATTGAAAGCCATTAACAACCACGTATAACTATTGCGCTAAGGTTAGCACAAATGACACTGGCACTGCTAAGCTGATGCTCGGCAATCCCGCCATTTCTTTAAGTTTTTCGACACCGGACACTAAATCAAATTCATTTGCTTGAACAATTACTGGCGCTAAACTTGAAATCACCATTTTCTTGTCAGACAATTTAGCCACTAACACTTCAAAACTTTTCTGTTGTTTCTGACCATGTAATTTTATGGTCGCCTCAACTTGAGTCGTTAGCGTGTCACCGACTTTTAATCCAGCTAGCAATTTCGGATTAACTACCGCATCCAAAGTTAACTTTGGAAATTGTGCAACTTCAAATAATACGGTCTGCATCCGTTGATCACGAATTTCTATTCCGGTATCAACACTGCTTAAATCAATCGATAGAGAAAAGGCACCAGCATCCGTTAAAGCACCTGCAACTTGTTTAAAATGATGCACTTCGGCAACATCGGCCTTCTTAATCGAAATGAAGCTCACTCGAGAATGATCTTGATTGACTTGCCAATCGCCTGCTATCACTGATGTACTCAGCAAGCTCACGGCTAATAATGGTAACCATTTTTTCATCATAAAGTCCTTTGTATAGAAAGTCAGATTAAGTATAGAGTAATCTTTGGTTATATCTTGCTGGGGATCAATCTCGCCAGCCATTTGTCCAACGCTTGTGCAAATGCATGTTTATCCGTTTGCGAAAAACTATTCGGACCGCCAGTATGGATACCACTGCTGCGCATTTCTTCCATAAAGTCACGCATAGTCAGAATCTGCTTTATATTTTCAGCGGTATACACCGTACCACGAGGGTTTAATACTAATGCGCCTTTATCAACCGCATCAGATGCCAGAGGAATATCAGCAGTAATCACTAAGTCCCCTTTCACTACTTGTTCCACAATGTAGTTATCTGCTTCATCAAAACCCGAACTCACCCTTATCATGCTAACTAATGGTGAGTTAGGTACTTTAATCATTTGATTGGCCACTAACACTAATCGAACTAATTTACGCTCAGATGCCCTAAATAACATCTCTTTAACTGGGTTAGGGCAAGCATCAGCATCAACCCAGATTTTATTGGTTATCACCGCAAAATGCTCCACTTCATTAACACTCATTAAGGTGCCAACCGATCAATATTCCAATCCGCATCGGTTTTAGTGTAAATAAATCGGTCGTGTAACCGATGTTCACCGCCCTGCCAAAACTCAATGCTGGCTGGTCGCACTAAATATCCACCCCAAAACTTAGGTAATGGAACCTCACCTTGGGCAAATTTAGCTTTCATTTCAGCAAATTTACCTTCTAGAGCCTGCCTTGCGCTAATCTTGCTTGATTGTTTAGATACCCAGGCAGCGATTTGGCTGTCTTTTGGTCTAGACATAAAATATTTAGCCACATCCAACATCGATAATGGCTCCGCTTTCCCTAATACAGCCACTTGACGTTCTAGTGGATGCCAGGGAAACAGTAAACTGATTTTACTGTTAGTGGCAATCTGTTTTGCTTTTCGGCTTTCTAAATTAGTAAAAAATACAAAACCGTTATCATCAAACTTTTTTAGTAACACAATACGCTGAAAAGGTTGGCCATCTTCGTCCACCGTCGCGACGCACATGGCCGTCGGGTCAGAAAGTTGGGCATCTTTTGCCTGTTGCATCCATTGTTCGAATAGATCCATTGGGTTAACAGGCAAATTCGCTCGTCTTAATCCACCTTGGGTATATTCACGGCGAATATCACTTAAATCACTCATATTGGCTCCTCATTAAACCTTTCTGTGTCTATTCTACGCTGAGCCGACACAAAAAAGCCAACGTCAACTCGTTGGCTAATGTGTTTAATTACAAAGTTGAAATTACTTTTTAATTAAGCCTTTACCTTCAGTCCAGACGTGTAGCATTTCAAGGTACAGTGCTACTTCAGCAAGAGCGGTAATATATAGAGAATTGTGAGACGGTGCCACTTCAACAACATCCATGCAGACAACGTTTATACCGAGTAGACCACGAATAATCATCATCATTTTATTGCTAGATAATCCGCCACAAATAAGCATAGTTCTTTAAGGTGCAAATTTGGGTCTAAACAACCATTGACCGTAGCGGCATCAACAATACTTTTACTCAGGCTAAAATCTCAAGGCCAACGGTTGTTCCCTATGAAAAGGTAAACCGATCACCACAACGTCTGCGTCAGACTCGGTTGATTTAAAACCGAGCGGTTAGCGTAAATAGCTAAATGCGTTTGAATAAAGCGGATAATCAGTTTTTTCGTGAAAGTAGTCATAAACTATCCAAAAGCTGGCAACTGCAGGTAATTACAAGAGTGTCGGGCTTAGCACTTCTAAGCCATTTTGCTGATAGTGGCTGAAGTGTATATTGAAACCTTGCTCAATTGTCATCGCGCAATGGCTTAAACACAAATAATGTGGGAAAGGCTTATTGGCAATATGACTATTAAAACCAATAATGTCGCAGCTATTAGGCTGTAATAATCTCACCAACTCAGCAAAAATATCAACCTGAGTTGAGCTGATATCAATGTTAGTTTCAACACTCACATAAGAGCTATTTTCTTGTGGCGTAATGTGTATTGTAAAATATTCAGTACCGCGAATACCGTTGATTGAATA
>NZ_PJAP01000595.1:0-3956 GCF_002836795.1 Shewanella sp. 11B5
GGCTAGCTAAGCTTTAAACCATAGCGTTGTAATTTTCGATATAAGGTACGCACACTGATATTAAGCGTTATCGCTAGTTCGGCTGGCGATCCTGCATATTGCTCACATACCTGCGAAAGGTACGCACATTCCATGTCATCTAACGTCATCAGTTCGGTGTTAAGTTTTACAGCAATTGTTTCATCCGTAGATGTGCGACTAAGTTGAACGCTTTCAGGCAAATCACTGCTGTGTATAACATCCTCATTGGCGATAAGTGCCGATTGCTCAATAATATTTTTCAATTCGCGAATATTCCCCGGAAATGCATAACGACCCAAAAGAGTTAATGCATTGCTCGAAAACTTTTTATGTTTGTAATCAGAATATTTTATAAAGTGATTCACCAGCGTTGGAATGTCATCATAGCGCTCACGTAACGACGGTAAGTAGATTGGAAATCCTGCAATGCGGTAATACAGGTCGCGCCTAAATTCACCTTTTTCTACTAAATCGAGTAAATTCTTATGGCTGGCACTGACTAGCCTAAAGTCAGAACGTTTCTGTTTTAATCCGCCGACGGCACGATAACACTGGGTTTCAAGTAACCTGAGTAACTTCACTTGCATGTTCATCGGTACATCGCCAATTTCATCAAAAAATACCGTTCCACCGTGCGCTATTTCAATCAAGCCTTTTTTACTGCTTGTCGCCCCTGTAAATGCACCTTTTTCATAACCGAACAGCTCACTTTCGAACAGGTTTTCACTCAGCCCAGTACATTCAATCACCACAAACGGTTTATCATTTCGGTTGCTGGCCTGATGTACCGCTTTAGCGACTAACTCTTTACCTGAACCAGTTTCACCTTGTAACAGTACCGCTATATTGGATTGAGATGCTCGATTAATCCTGTTGAGCATCTGTTTAAATGGCGCTGACTGACCGACCATAGTGCCTTTTTTTGATTCCGTCGATGCGTAATCTATAGCATCTAAAATCTCTAGAAACCCCAATACCATGCCACTGTTATCTTTTATGGGTTTCATTAAAATGTCGCAGTAAGACTTACCTTGCACTGTGCTGTGAATATGCACTGCACTGGCAGCTCGGTTAGTACTCTGGCATTGTAATAACGGGCATTCCTCACCGTGTTTATCGCAAGGTTGGTCACTGTGATGAGAGATTTGATGGCATTTACTTTGGCCTAAAATAACGTCGGCATCATAGGTTTCTCTATAGGCTTGGTTAACCGCATGGATCACATAATCGGGAGTAATAAAAATCGCCGGTTTATCAATGGCGTTTATCATAGATTGTACAACGGTGGTGTTGTTCATTGGTTACTCTCGCTTGCGATTTATATTAATCGGCCAACCTTTATAATGACATTAATAGCACGATAAATGTCATTACGATGTCATATTTGTCACTCAACAACCTAGCATGGGTATCCTGTTAATTTCAATATTGTTTAAGCTAATGATTTTAAGCGATTAAACCTTACTAGCGTGATATGGCACAAGCTTTGTATTCATTGTGTTATAGCGCTTATGACCGAACGATGCACTGGCAGTAGTGAACCCATGTACGAAAATTATGCCCTGAAGTTAATGGGAATTGCCCGACTTGAAGACGAGGATGACAAATAATGAAATTAACATCAAAGCACAAAAAAACGGTTTTAAATGCACGTAACATCAGTGCGTTATTAGTGATTGCTGGCATGAGCAGCCTTTGCCATGCTGAATCACTAACGGAACAGCAGGTGCTTGAGCAACAGGCTAATCAACGTATTGCCGAATTTAGCCAAGCGTTAAAAGGTCAGTTACAGGCCGCAATTAAACAAGGTGGCTTAATCAATGCGGTGTCGGTGTGTAAATCGGTTGCACCTGCCATTGCCGCTGAAAACTCGAAAGAGGGCTGGACACTGACTCGAACAAGTTTGCGTGTGCGTAATTCAGACAATACGCCAGATAAATGGGAGTTATCGCAATTACAGCAATTTGAGCTGGTGAATGCCTCCGGACAACAACCTGAAGATAAGCCAATCGTGGCGAGTGAATTTATCGTCAATGAAGGTAAAACTCAGTTTCGTTATATGAAGGCCATACCAGCGCAACAATTATGTTTAGGTTGCCATGGCAGTAATATTGAACCGGAAGTGAGTGCATTGCTGAGCAAAACCTATCCCGATGATAAAGCGATTAACTTTTCCCTTGGTGATATTCGTGGCGCATTTTCACTGAAAAAAGATATCGAAACACCTGCATCATCGGTTACTGCTAAGCCATAGTCGAAAACCATAGCCGAAAATGAACACTAGCAGACCACCGCGTGAATAAGGCTTTATCATTAAGCCTTATTCTTCGGAGCTTAAATCATATAATGCTTATTAATTCGCTGTTTGTTGCGACTTAATACGCAGTTTACATTAATGGTTTAATTTAACATCATGCTGTAGTGATTAACCCTCCTCAGTCATTGACTCAATGATGTTGAGAATATTACCAATATTAATCTGAGGCTTTATCTGACAAATACCTGTGTATTGTGTTGGGAGTTAATGTGTCATGAGTAGAATCCGTATCGATCCTTTTTATCATCAAGCTAGCCATACGATTACGTACGTGGTGACAGATATTGCTACCCGTCAATGTGCGATTATTGATCCTGTTTTAGATTTTGACATGGCGTCTGGCACCATAAGCACGAGTTTTGCTGATAGCATCATTGAGCATATCGATGAACATGGATTTGAAGTTGAATGGATTTTAGAAACCCATGCCCACAGCGACCATATTTCTGCGGCCTGTTATATCAAGAAAAAACGCGGAGGGATGACCGGAATTGGCGAGCACATCACCAAAGTTCAGCATACCTTTAAGCGATTACTGAATCTTGATGATAGTTTTAAATGTAATGGCGAGCAATTTGAACAATTATTTGTGGATGAAGAACTCATTAAACTGGGGCATTTAGATATTCACATTATGCATACACCGGGTCATACACCAACCTGCGTGAGTTATCTTATTGAAGATGTTGTGTTTGTTGGCGATACTTTGTCTACGCCGGAGTTAGGCACCGTTAATGCTGATTTCCCTAATAGCAGCGCAATAACCTTGTACCATTCAATTCAACGAATATTGGCATTACCAAATTGCACTAGGGTGTTTGTTGGCCATGATCCACATGCACAAAAACGTGCAGATAATGGGTTAGAAACTTCGGTGATTGCGCAAAAACGCTATAACAGTGTGGTAGGGGGGAAAGTCACTCTAGCAGAGTTTATTAAACGGCATCAACAACGCCATATTGGCTCTGAGATACAACAACTATTATTAGCCGCAATTCAAATTAATATTCGTGCGGGTAATATGCCAATAGCTGAAGGTAGGGATAACTACTATCTTAAAATCCCGCTTAACCAACTCTAAAAGTGAATACACAATCAGCCATTAGCACCGTTAACAATTAATACCGTTAGCCATTAACCGCAGCTATCAGCAAATAATAAACCATGAGCCACATAACGCTGACTCATGTTAAGTTAATTTATTTCTTATGAGGCACCAATGGAAAGCCATCTTGTTGCCATTGCATCATGCCACCGGCGACAGACATAGGTTTGCTAAAGCCCATATCCTGTAATGATGCAGCAGCCAGTGCAGAACGGCCACCGGTTCGACAAATAAGGTATATGTCTTTATCAGCTAATTCATTTAATGCCAATACCCACTCACAGTGATGACTGACTAAAGGATGCTCGTGTATTTTCATCTCTAATACGCCACGAGGAAAATTCACTGCGCCTTCTATATGGCCCGTCGTAAACTCATCATGCTCACGAACATCGATAATGATCACGTCTGGGTTAAGCATTGCTGTCAGTAGTTCTTGGGTACTCACTTCAATAATGTGGGTTTTAATCTCACTTATGTATTCCTGGGCAGTTTTCATGTGTACCTCGTGAT